>JBIOVE010000166.1:0-4561 GCA_044867565.1 Candidatus Udaeobacter sp.
CGCACGCGTCTCGCGTGTTGGCGATGGCGTCCCGCCATCGCGAACTTTTCTAAAATCGCACGACGGGTCCATAGCGCAGAATCAGGAAGATTGTTGCGGCGAGACACCGCAACCAGCACCCGAGACACATGCGCTACCCAAGACAGTTGCGTTACCGGGCCGCGCGTGCAAAAGTCCGCGCTCCCCCGATTTAACGATTCAACCATCAACTTCTTCCCATGCCCGCGGCAAACGATCTTCGCAAAGGAATGGCAATCAAGTACAACGGCAACCCTGCCATTGTGCTGGAAGTCCATCATCGCACGCCCGGCAATTTGCGCGCGTTCGTCCAGGCGATCATTCGCTACATCAACACTGGAAAAAGCGCCGATGTACGCTTTGGCTCGACTGACAAGGTGGAGCTAGTCGAAATCGAGCGAAAGAACCTCGAGTTCAGTTACAAGGACCGCAATGGATTCCATTTCATGGACCCCGAGACATACGACACGATCACCTTGCAGGAGAATCTGATCGGTGACGCCAAAGAATATCTCGTGGAAAATCTCTCCGTGCAGGTCCTTTACGCCGAGGGGAAACCGGTGGAGGTCGAATTGCCTGCGTCCGTCAGTCTCAGGGTTGTCGAGTCTGCGGAAGGCCTGCGGGGCGACACCGCCAGCAACGTGACCAAGCCGGCCACATTGGAGACCGGCAAAACAATTAACGTGCCCCTCTTCATCAAAGAAGGCGAAACGATCAAGATCGACACCCGCACCGGCGCCTATATGGGCCGGGCGTGATTCGACGCTTGCTCCTGCTCGAACTCTCCTTCAATCAAGACAACTGTAGGGCATGCGCTTCGATTGCCCGACCATAAACTTGGCAGGCGAAGCGCCTGCCCTACAATTCATCCGCGGGTCCGTCTTGCTTTTGTCGGGTTTACGCTGCGTAATCTGCGAGCAACTTTGGCTGCAACGAAGCGAAGATCGGCAAATAATCGCGGAAGGCGTAAGGCTCACCGCAAACGGAACGTCGTCCGAAATGTCGCGGGGGCGACACGGTTCATTCCTGCTTCTGATCCACTCACGGTTCCCACGCGCTGGGTGAAGTTTGTTTTCGCGATTTTCTTGCTGCCGGCTTGCGCAATTCTCAGTCAGACATTTTTCACTGTCTTCGCGCGTGCGACCGTGACACAACGGCTTTGGGCCGGCGAAGAATTTTGGTTCTTCTCGCTGGGCGCGGTCCTCTGGCTGATCGCTTTCTTCGGTCTGCCCCGCCCGATTGTCCTCTACGTGTTCGGACACGAGCTAACCCATGCGCTCTGGGTTGTGCTAATGGGCGGACGCGTCAGCCGGTTTCGCGTTGGCCGCGACGGCGGCCACGTGGTGACGAACCGAAACAATTTCTGGATCGCGCTGGCGCCTTATTTTTTCCCGCTCTACAGCATCCTGGCGATCGCCGCTTATGGCATTCTGAGCCTTTTTGCGAATGTGCAGCCTTATGGCCGTCTGCTTTATGCGGTCATCGGCGCGACGTGGGCGTTTCATTTCACGTTTACCTGCTGGATGATCCCGAAGAACCAGACCGACCTGAGCGATCAAGGCACATTTTTTTCGCTTGTTGTGATCTATCTGATGAACCTGCTGCTGCTGAGCGTGATGCTGATTCTTGCGTCACCGCAAATCACATTCGCAGCATTCGGCGCAGATCTGCTGACGAATCTAAGCAACTTCTCGCAGTGGATTGTCGATTTTTTCGACCGGCTGTGAATGTGGCGCAAGCCTCTGACTTGTGCGTCTCAAGCAAAGCGCAAGCGGAGACGCTTGCGCCACTTTACAGATTGGTAATCACCGCGAACGGCAGGACCGACATCGCGTCCGCAAGTAAAACTCGGCGGCCGTCATGACGCAGGGCGCGGCAGGTAAAGAGGTCATGCGCGCGCTCGAGCGAAACCGTTTCGGGAAATTTAATTGTGGTGTCAATCCATCGCTCGCCAACTGGCGGAAAACCAACGCGCGAGGAAAATCGCGGCGCGATGACAACGATCCATTTGTCCGGTAGCTGCCGGACGAAACTGACGCAGCATTCCGCAAATGTTCCGCTCGCAGCGACCGGCAAATATTCTCCGCGCTGGAAAAGATCGGAATGTTCGCGGCGAAATTGCAGCACTCGCTGGGTTAAAAACATTTTGATGCGGCCGTCCGGCCAGTTCCGAATCAGTTCGTCGGGATCCGACGCCGGCAATGCTTCGAGCATTTCGCGACGCCGCTGGTAATCGACCGGCCGCCGGTTATCGGGATCGACCAGACTATAATCCCAAATCTCGTTGCCTTGATAAATGTCCGGCACTCCCGGCGATGTCAGTTTGAGCAGTGTCTGCGTAAGTGAATTGACCGCTCCGAGGCGCGCAATTTCCTGCGCAACCGGAAGGAAAGCTGGAAGAAATTTGTTCCGCGGCGACGGATCCAAAATTTTCGCGACGAAATCGCGCATCGCGGCGTCCCATTCTTCGTTCGGCTGGATCCAGCTTGTATTGAGCTTGGCTTCGTGGAGCGCCTTGCCCATGTAAGCTTGAATGCGCCCGATGTATTCCGCGGTTGCCGCTCCTTCCGGTTCGCCCGATGGCTGGACAGGCCAGGTCCCGAGTAAAATTTGGTAGAGCAGATATTCCTCGTTTGTGTCCGGCGCTTCCGCGTCGTTGATGGTGCGTTTCCAACGGCGATTGGCCAGACGCCACCGTTGCAAGGATCGTCGCCAAAACTCCGGGATTTCGGAAATGCCGACCATCCGTGCACGCACGTCTTCGCTGCGTTTGGTGTCGTGCGTGGAGGTCGCGACCAAGTTCCCGGGCCAATTGCGTTGTCGATCGAGATTGCGCTCGTGAAACGCGTCAATACTCAGCCCGAACTGCTGCGGTTCCCCGCCCACTTCATTGAGTCCGGCCAACCGGTTGTAAATGTAAAACACGGTGTCCTCCAGTCCCTTGGCCATGATCGGTCCCGTGGTTTGCTGAAATTTCAAAACAAAATGTGTGTGCGCGGCTCGTGCCTCGGCATCGAGGTTTTCTGGAAACCGGAAGACCAAAACGTCGCGAAGAAAATTGAAAATCGATTCTTCAATCGCCGGGTTGCGGCGTTTGGCCGCAGCGATTGCGCGCTCCACGATTTGTCGATCTTCTTCGCTCACCGGACGACCTGGCGCGAGATAAGTCCGATAAACGGGAAAGCAGGCGATTGTCTCGCGCACGGCGCGCGCAAGCGCTTCGAGTGTGAAATCGCGATACCAGCGGTTCTGCTCAGAAAGCCGATCGACCATGTTGCCCAGAACATCGACATCATTGGCCAGCGCCAGTTTCATCACTTGTAACTTCTTCGCATACACGAGGTGCCCAAAAGGCAGAGAGTGACCGATGAAACGATGGAATGTCCTGGTGATCGCCGTCTCGGCTGAGGAATCAACCAGCAACTGCGCCACCTGATTCGCAAAATCGTAGCCAGTGGTGCCGTGCACGAGCCAGTCTTTCCGCAGCGTTTCCGCGCCCGTGAGGATTTTCTCCGCAACCATGTAAATGGCGCGTCCATCCTGAGGCAGGGCGATCGCCAGCGCTTTGGCACAGCGCTGTTGAAGCTTTTCGAAATATTCGCGCGGCAAATAAAGACCATCCGGATGATCGATGCGAAGGCCGGTCACTGCGCGATTACGAACCAAATCAAGCACCAGCCGGTGAACGGCGTCGAAAACCTTTGGCAATTCAACCCGGATCGCCGCCAGATCGTTCACGTCGAAAAAGCGGCGATAATTAATTTCTTCGGCCGCGACCCGCCAATAGGCCAGCCGGTAGGACTGCGCGTTGAGCAACTCATCAAGAGCATCGAAACTGCGCGGATCGCCTGGTTCGCCGTTGATCTGGGCCAGGGCCTTTTCAATTGCCTGTTGCACTTGCGGCGCCTCCAAACAACGCCGCTCGAGACGTCGCTTGATGATTTCCTTCTCCCGAATGCGCTCCGCAATGCGCTTCGGATCGGTTTCAGTGCGCTTCGGCAAATATTCGAGCGCAGTCAGAATGCTTTGCACTTCCGCGTAAAAATCTTCGTCCTTGTGTTCGGCGAGATTTTCCAGCGCGATTTCCAGAACATAACGATACGTGCCCGGCGCGATCGGCAGTCTGCGTTCGCCGCAAAGCAGATAAAACGTGCCCTCCTCGAAACGCACCTGCAGTTCACCGCGCTCGAGGACACGGCCATATTGGTCGGTAAGGATGGGCAATAGAACCTTGTCGCGCAGGTCCGATTTGAGCGGATGCCAGTCGATATCGAAATAGGGCGCGTATCTCGAGCTCGGACCGTTTTCGAGCACATCCATCCACCACTGATTAAGCGGCTCGGCGATACCGACGTGATTTGGCACAAAATCGAGCACCTGGCCCATCGAGTGGGCGCGCAATTCCGCAACCCATGCGTCGTAATCCTCACGCGAACCAATCGCGGTGTTGAATTTATTGTGATCGGTGATGTCGTAGCCGTGCAGGCTATTCGCGCCTGCCTGAAAATAAGGCGAGGCATAGGCATCACTCACGCCAAGTGCG
>JBIOVE010000167.1:0-6096 GCA_044867565.1 Candidatus Udaeobacter sp.
TCCGGCGCGCGATGGGTAAGAAGGACAAAGAAAAAATGGCACAAGAGCGCAAAAACTTTATCGAAGGCTGCGCGCGCACGAACAAGATTCCGGAGAAAAAAGCAAACGCCATCTTCGATTTGCTAGAGAAATTTGCGGGTTACGGTTTCAACAAGAGCCATAGTGCGGCCTACGGCGTCATCAGTTATCAAACAGCGTATTTGAAAGCGCACTACCCGGTCGAATTCATGGCGGGGCTGCTCAGCAATGAAATTAATAATACCGAAAAAATTTCCGTTTTCGTCGGCGAATGCAAACGCATGGGTATCTCGATCCTGCCGCCGGACGTGAACAAAAGCGGTCTGAAATTCACTCCGGAATCCACTGCTGCGGCATCACAGGGAACCGAGGTCACTGACCCCGGCGACAGCGCGATCCGCTATGGTCTGGCCGCGATCAAACACGTCGGCGAAAGCGCGATGGAAGCCGCAATTCGCGAGCGCAAGCGGGGAGGGGATTTCGCTTCATTGCAGGATTTTTGCAGCCGGCTCGACTCGCGCATCGCCAATCGAAAAATGCTGGAGAGCCTGATCAAAGCTGGTGCATTTGATTTTGTCGGCCGTGAACGCGCCGAGCTTTTTGCCTGCATTGATGAAGCGCTGAGTGCTTCGGCAGCTGCGCATCGGGACCGCGTTGCTGGTCAAGTTTCGCTGTTTGATGAGACAACTGCCCCCACAACATCAAGGAAGAGATCAATCACTCCGTGGAGTGAGCATGAGAAACTTTCCTATGAAAAAGAGCTTCTCGGCTTTTATGTCAGTGGGCATCCCCTGGACGCATATGTCGATTTTTTCGCGGCGAGAAATTACCGATCAATTGCTTCATTAGGCGAACTCGACGATCGCGCGCCGTTCAAAATTGCCGGCGCGATCGTGGAGGTCGAGAAAAAGTTTACGAGGAAAGAGGGCAAGCCATTCGCGGTCGTTTGGGTCGAAGACTTGGCCGACATCATCGAGGTGGTCGTCTGGAATGAGGTGTATGTGAAGGTTTCGGACGTGCTCGCGGCCGGACGCGTTGTTGAAATCAGAGGAACGCTTGATAAGCGCGAGGACGGTCTTCGCGCGGCTGCTCAGGAAATCAGGACTCTCACGCCGGACAAAACGAATGGCGCGACTGAGGGATCGGCGAATGCGGTCCCGGAACCGGCCGTGGTTTTGCAATTTTCTCCCGCCATTACAAGCAACGAATTGCGCGAGGTGCGCGAGATTCTCGCCAGCTCACCGGGACGACGGCCGGTCGAGCTGCTATTTGATCGCGCAAACGGCAGTTCCCTGCGCCTGGATGCGGGCGCGGATTTCCGCGTCGATTTAACGCGTGATCTCCAGGAAAAACTTTCTCGCTGGCTAGTAACGACGAAATTGCAGCGGCGCACCTAGCGTCGCTTTGTTTGTTTTTTTGGGCGGACGGTCTCGCGGCGCGTTTCAGGTCGCCCGGGTGCTCCAAGTAATAATGATCTTTCTTCTGCGCCCGCGCCCAAACAGAGCGGAAATTTTCGGGTCGCCTCATTCAGATTTGAAGCGACAGAGGACGGAATGCTTATCCGCTCTCTCAAGTTCAACGTCCAGTCGGATCGAAAAAGTCCGCCGCGAACGTTCATCTCTGCGACTGCGGGCGCGAGCGTTATCGCGGCAGATCCTATTTCGATCTTGCTCACACAATCGATCGGACGCGGCGTCAGATCGAAGATCGGCGTCGCTGGGGATAGCTTGATGACAAGGTCGTTTGGGTCGTGAAAATCTACTTCACCACTAAGTGAAAGACTGACATCTTTCGTCGCGGCATTGAAGAAATCTATGGATGCGCGATTCCCGTTGAACGTGACGCGTCCATTCGCTTCGGTGAGATTGAGAGGTGCGTTCTGCAATTTGCCGTTCGCCAACTGCACGTCGCCAACGATCCGCGGGTGTCGCAGCGTTTCGGAAAGCGAAAGTGTTCCGCTTACAACGCCGTCGCGGAAAATTTCCGGATGGAAAATTTGCGGCGCGTTTGCGAGAAAGATTGACGGAAAATCGACTGAAACATTCAGCGGAGATGCGAGAAAGGCATTCCAGTCTGTTCCGATTGGCAGGAAGAAACCCGCCGTGAAATTTAATGAGCTCGAACCGGGCAAAACGACCGTGCCGACCGCGGCCCACTTGCCAGAATCAATTGTTATCTGAATGCTCGCGGGCATTGGTTTCGAGTTGTGTTCAGCTGGTCCGTGGAAGATCGACACGTAATCGGCCAGATCATCGGCCGTAGCGCGGAGCGTTCCCGAATAATTGTGCTCATGCGACATGTCGATTTTGCCCTGCATGCTGAGGAAATCGGTTTTGCGCTTCAGGTCCAATTCCTCGATGTCTAACTCGGTCGCTTTCAAGGTCAGCTTCGCGCTCAGAGTGTCGATTGCGGTTTTGAAAAGAGTGAGAGACGCGCCGTCGAGTGTAAGATGTCCCCCGATTTTGCGATCGCGCGCATTCATCGTTCCCTCGATTGCGATTTTTCCTGCAAAGTCGCCGGGACTCGCGCCAAAGAGCGCCGCGAAATCGCCGAGTTGATCAATCGATGCGGAGATGTCGCCACGAAAATTCGGGCTAAGCCAGTCGAATGAATTGGAGGGAAATGAGGCTTCACCGCTCAAAGTGAGCTGGTTTGTTTTTTGTTTTATATAAAGCTGCTGGAGTTGGACCTGCCGGTTGTAGAGCACGGCCCCGAGCGTGATCGCTTCCGCCGTGCGATTGCGCCAGGTGAGCGCAGTCAGTTCAGTCCAGAGCGAAGCAATTACGTTGGAAGGCTCCGCCAGGTTTCCACGAAACGTGAAATTGCAGGTGTGAAGCAAGCCATCGACGCGATCAGTGAATCCGATCGCTTCCGACGTTTGCGCGAGGGAAATATCACTGGCCGAGCCGGCGATCTTCCAGTTGGGGGGTTGAGAATGCCACTCATGCGAAATGTTTGCGCGAATTTTTCCACCGAACGCGTCAACATCACATTCCACTCCGACACGTTGATTGGCCAAGCCCGACAAATCAGCCGCAATCGATTGAAGATCGAGCCCAGCTGCCAGCGTGAGTCCAGCCAGTGTCAGGCGATTATCCTGCCAGTTGGTCGCCCCGCGTAAATCTGAAAACGTTTGGCGAAACCACGGCGACGCAATCATCACCTCGCGAGCGCTGAAGCGACCGGCTTCAATTTCGCTTGCGGACAGAAAGCCATTTCGCACCAGAATCATCGTCGGCCCGACTTCAATGCGAACGTCTGCGCTGGCAACGCTGAGATTATCGGGGAGCAATTTGTGCAGTGCTGCCCAGCCCCTCTCGGTTATGGCGCGTCCGGCGGGGTTGCTGCGGTGCAGTTCGCCATGTACTTCTTGAATTGAAAAATCGCGGATCGCGCGGCCGCGCATGCGCAGCAAGATGCGCTTCAAATTCAAATCGCACTTCGCTTGCGTCACAGTGAGATCGATGTGGAATGCGTTAGCGGGCACGCTCCTCACGTGACAGCCGCGGATAACGACCGGACGCAGAAACGGCGCGTCGATTTTATCGATACTAACAGCGAGCCCTTCCTGCCGCGCTTTCCACCAAACCCACAAGCGAACGCCATTGGAAACAGCGAATGGCGTAAATAGAACCGCAAACAGCGCCGAGAGCAGGATTAGCAGACTGGCGAGGATGAGTTTCTTTCTGAGCGGCATCGACATGACCCGAATGAATAGTGATCAGTGAAGAGTCATTCGCGATCAAATGCCATCCCCAAGTCATCGGTCGCCATTCACTCTTTCTTCGTCTCATCCTTGAAGACCAGGCTCAGTGGCTGTTGTGTGTGAATGCGTTCCTCGATCTGTCGCTGCAACGCGCGTTCGGCTTCAGCCGGCAAGCCGCTTTCCGCTGCCTTTTCTCGGGCGAGTTGAGGTAAGATCGACAATTGGCTTTGCACATCCTCGCCGGAAATTCGATTCCAAAAGCCATTTTTAAACGCGAGGACATCCACCTGATTCTGCTCGATACCGAGAATCTGAGCGTGCGGAAGTGCGACGATGATCTCGTTCGGTCGAATATCGATTGACAGGTTCTCTCGCAAATCGAAGCCGGCTTTAGCGTTAAATGTGCCATGCAGCTTTACCCGCTTGGAGCTGCCCACCCAGGTATGTAACAGTTCGTGTTCGACCTCGATCCGGCGTGACAAAACCACCAGCTCGCTCACAGGCGTGGTCTGTTCCAGGTAGACGCGGTTGTTGATGGTGATCCGCGGCTGCAAGTGCGCGATGTCGATGAAGGCAGCGCGCAGATCCTTGCCCAATCTCTCGAGTTCGCCGGCTCCTTGCTTCGCTGTTCGCGCCGGCCAGGTTTCCAAACGCACGAACACAATTACGACAACGGTCGCAGCGATGAGCGCGACGAGTGTTAACGCCAGTGGCCAGGAGGATCGTCCCGAGGTCGCCGTTGATCTGATGGAATGACGAGGCACGAATGACGAATGTCGAAGGAATGGAAGAAATGTCCAAGCCCGAAAGGCACCTTTCGTCATTCGAGCTTCGTCATTAAAAAAGTACCGCCCCCCACGCCCGATGGGCGTGAAGGGCGGCTGTTCCCCCCAGAACAATCGTAGAAAACTTCGAGGCTAGTAAACGACTTTGCGGCGGGTCGCAACAAAATTTTGCATGAACGTAGTGCGAAGCATCGAGAGGTTTGTAAAGAAGATGTTGCCAGGTTTCGTGCAAGCGGACAGATGTTTGCAGCCAGGAGAGAGGAAACTTGCGCAAGCTCACTTCGAGGTTTCTAGTTTTGGATGCGTGATTTGGATGACAGACCGCCCGTGCGAAGTCTCGCTGGTTCATTATTGGTCGCTCATCCGAATATGCTCGATCCGAATTTTCGGCGCGCCGTGCTCTTCATTTCCGCGCATGATCCAAAGGATGGCGCGCTCGGTGTAATCATTAATCGCCCACTCGACCGTCAGGTGGCCGATCTCGTGATGGAGGCGCCACCGGCTGGTCTTGCAGAGGTGCCTGTTTTTCTGGGCGGTCCGGTTGGCAAAAATCAACTGACGTTTGCAGCGTTTGAATGGGAGAAAGGCGCAGGGCTTAAACTCAATCACGATGTCCGTTTTGAGGAAGCGAGCGGTGCCGCTGGTCAGGAAAAACCGGCCGCAATCTGTGCGTTTGTCGGCTACGCCGGCTGGGGAGCGGGTCAGCTTGAAACCGAGATGAAACAGAAAGCATGGCTCCTCCAGAAGCCCACACCTTCTGTGCTTAAGCTCGATCGTCTGCCGAAACTCTGGTTCGACATCATGCGCGGTCTGGGACCCTGGTACAAGATGCTGGCAGCGGCGCCAGACGATCCGTCGTTGAACTGAAAGTGAGAGGTGAGAAGTGAAGTGTGATTTAGCTTGATTCTCACTTCTCACTTCTCACTAATCACATCTCACTGTCTCCCATGGTCATCGGTGTCCCGAAAGAAATCAAAGAACAGGAGCAGCGCGTCGCCTTGCTGCCCTCGGCTGCGAATCAACTGACCCGGCGCGGTCATTCAGTGGTCGTGGAAAAAAATGCCGGCGTCGGCTCCGGTTATCCGGACGAAGACTACGTCAGGGCCGGCGCGGAAATTGTCGATCGAGCGGAAGAGGTTTTTGCGCGTGCTGAGATGATTGTGAAAGTAAAGGAGCCGCGAGAGGCGGAGTTTCCACTGTTGCGCAAGGGCCAGATTCTTTTCACCTATTTGCATCTCGCTGCCAGCAAACCGCTCACCGAGGCATTGTTGAAATCGGGAGTGACTGCGGTGGCCTACGAGACGATCCAGATCAACAGTCGATTGCCGCTGCTCGAGCCAATGAGCGAGATCGCGGGTCGTATGTCGGTCGTGATGGGCGCGAATTTTCTCGCTAAATATAATGGTGGCAGCGGCGTGTTGCTTGGCGGTGTGCCCGGAGTTTTGCCCGGGCGAGTTGTGGTGGTCGGAGGCGGGACTTCAGGCGTAAACGCAGCCCGGATGGCCACGGGTCTCGGCGCCGATGTAACAATACTCGATGTCGATCTTGAGCGGCTACGCTACCTCGATCTTGCGATGGATAACACGA
>JBIOVE010000168.1:0-3518 GCA_044867565.1 Candidatus Udaeobacter sp.
GAACCGAACTCGGCAAAAGTAAGGCGCGGCTTTCTAATTTGCAAACATAAAAAGCAGCTGAGTGATATCCCGCTTGGAGAAGATCAACTACTGATCGGGTGACGAAGACATCCGTTCCCTACTTGGAACGGGATATTCCGAGCTTTGCGCTTTCTGCGGCGTCAGTTGCCCACCATTGTGGCGCCGAGGAACATGAGCACCTGACCAATCGGATTTGCGATCGCGCTGGTGCTGCTGCCCGCGTAGAGCAAACCCACCGCGCGCGGATTCGTCGCCACGTCTTCGACCATCAGCGATCCGGAGTCGCCACTATTGAGAAACTTGCTACCTTTGTTAGCGATCACGATTTGGCCGGTGAACGTCTTCGTAAAAGCCGTGCCGCCGGCGCATTCGTTATCGTAGGTAACACTGATCGTCGCGTTCAAGCCCGAGACCGAGCTGCGCGATAGGCCCGTTGTTCGGCCGCTCTTCTTGACAGCTTGATTGATCGCGGCAGAAACGGTTGAAGATGAAATCGTTCCGATCTCGAGGATCGCGCCATCGGTTCGTACCGCGCCTGAAACAACTTGCGCAATCGAGCAATCGACGTTGCTACCCGGGAGCGAACTTTTCTTTAGCAGCGTGCCGACGTTCTGCGCGTTGTTCTTATTGCAGTTCACGTCGATCAAGCCTGGCTGAATAATCGGGTCGCCCGTTGTGGCCACGGTATTGTTGCCACCGGACACAATATCCGATTCAAATACGTGATAATTGCTCAAGATGTATTGCGTGCTGCCAATTTTCACGAGTGAGCCAAGAGTGCCACCGCAGCAGAAGCCGTTCGCCAGGTCTTTAGACCAGCCGCCCGAGGTGCCAAGCTGAATGGGTAGCGCTTGTTTCACGGTATGACTTACGCCGCCGCCGCCGTGCCCGTGACCGGGCGGTGGGCCAACCATCGCTCGAAATTTATCCGTCAGATGAACCTGTACGCCTACACCGCTAACTTGACGTGGGAGACTGCGGATCACTTCACCCGCGTTCGCGGAGTCTCGATCCACGTAAACTGTCAACACTGGCGTGCCAGCCACATCGACGCCGACCGCAGTGCCTAGAATCTCCGGCTGTCGCATCAAGTCGGGCGTGACCTGTCCTTGGACGGCGATAACCGCCCGAACAGCAGCGTGCGAGTCGTCCAGAACGCCTGCCGGCGCAGCAGCGGACAACGCGCCGAGCGGAAGAAAAATAGAGACAATTGCAGCGAAGAATTTGAGGACAGTGCGGAGGAATCGATTAATCGAGAGCATAAGGAAACAGCTGATGGTTGAAGTGTTGAAGGTTGAAAAACAGGCCGGCAGCATTAACACGCCGCTTTGCAGATTGCAAACGTAAAAAAAGCTGCGCATGCGCCCTGACCCTCTACCCAGCCAGCACGACTCGCCGCGAAGGCAAAGCATTTACTTCTAATTTCAGACTTCATCTCCTATTTTGTTTCTATGACGACGCTCGCCGAACGCGCTCTCATCATTCTTCACGAGTGGGTCCAGTCGGAAAGTCTGAGGAAACATTGCTACGCTGTCGCGGACTCAATGCGACATTTCGCACAACTGCGCGGGGAGGATGGCGATCTTTGGGAAGCAGTCGGCTTGTTGCATGACATGGATTACGAGCGCCATCCGAATCTGGAACACCGCTCGAGCGAAGGACATCCGTTTGTCGGCGTCGCCTGGCTGCGCGAGCACGGCTGGAATGAAGAAATTTGCCGCGCGATTCTTTCCCATGCGGATTACACAAACGTTTCTCGCGAGACAGCGCTC
Organism: Candidatus Udaeobacter sp.; assembly: GCA_044867565.1. Taxonomy (GTDB): domain Bacteria; phylum Verrucomicrobiota; class Verrucomicrobiia; order Chthoniobacterales; family UBA10450; genus Udaeobacter. Next base: position 1,794 of record JBIOVE010000168.1, read on the forward strand.
GAGAAAACCCTCTATGCCGTGGATGAATTGAGCAGCTTCGTCATTGCGGTGGCCCTCGTTCGTCCGACGAAAAACATTCGAGATGTCGATCTTGCGGCGGTAAAAAAGAAAATGAAAGACAAAGCCTTCGCCCGGGCTGTCAATCGCGAGGACATCGTGCGCGGAGCGGCCGAGCTGGGCATGCCGCTCGACAACGTGATCGTCGAAGTCATCAACGCACTTAAGGCAGATGCGAAGCGGCTTGGACTCGCGGGAACTGCCAGTTGAACACCGAAACAAGAAAGAGCGCGCCGACAGAGCGAACGCGGCTACAGTTTTTCTGCGACAATTTCCACCACCAGCGGCGTGATCATTAACGAATTCGGGTTTGCTTCTGCGCCGGCTAAATCGGCACGTACTTTGTCGGCAAATTTCTGATCGATTCGTCCCATCTCAATCAGGCGCGGAAGATAAACGGCAATGAATTGAGCAGGCCATTGCCACATGTAGTCGGTCGGACGAACACAGAATATGTGCGGCGTAGCCGAGCGAATCACAAAACCACTCGCCGACAACAGCGCCGGTAGCCCGGGAGAGCCATCGGGTTCCCCGCCCGATTCGCGCCACGTTGCGATCACATGTTTTCTGAATCGTTCCTGCATGAGCAGACGCGGAAAAAAACGCCACGTCTCATAGTGTCCGTATTCGTGAAAAATGGACATGCTGCCCTTGGGCATAACAGCGCCGAGTTTTTTGATCAACAATGAGGGATCGCTAACAAACGACACGACCCACCGGCACCAGGAAAAGTCGTAATCTCCTTTTGGCAGATCGTCGGTCATCAAATCCAGCTCGTAAAACTTGACGTTGGTGAGTGAACGAGCGCGACACGCTTCTTTCATCGCGCGGACAAAGTTGCTCGACCGCTCGAGCGCGAGCACTTCACCGGCCGGCCCGACGATCTCCGCAAGATCGACAGTCGCATAACCGGGCCCAGCTCCGACATCGAGCACGCGTTTGCCCACGGTGATACCGGTTCTTTGCCAGCAATCCAAAACCACCGGACGCCAGACACGATGTTGCAATCCGAGTCTCGCTAGTTCCTCTTCGTGTGTGCCAAGGACGTAGTCGCGTTCCATTGTCATGGCTGAACATTTCATGCGCCCTTCAGGCAGGTCACGAGAATCAAACGAATGCCAATGATCGCCACGATAGAGCTCCGAGACGGTTCTTCAGCTTATTGCTGATTCTGCCGACGCGCCAGACCGCCGAGGCCGCTTACTGCGGTGCGGAAGCCGATCCCGGATCGAAAGCGGTGTCTTGCGTATTTGTCGCAGGGACAGCTCTTTTAGCAGCCCATCTGGCTCTCATCGCTTCGGCCAATTGCGCCCGGCGTTCCGGCGTGAGGTTGAGTTTTCTCTTCACTTTTTTGGCAACGCTCGGTGCTTCCTCGGTACCCGCCGGTTTCACCTGGGTTTTTGACGTCTTGGTCTTACCCGCGGCCCCTGTCTCTGCCGCTCCAAGTTTCCGCTTCAGCTTGGCGAGCTTCTTTGCACGTTTTTGCTGCCGAGATTCGAGCCGCTGGATCTTTTTCTTGAGATTTTTAAGCTTATTCATATGGGATGAAGAGTTGTTCCGCCGATTGCTAATGCGAATGGGGACAAGGTTTTGAGGTAATCACGAAACCTCACCAATGTCACGTCATTCTTGCCCGTTATTCACGAGGTTGTGTATTGCGGAGGCCTC
>JBIOVE010000169.1:0-7825 GCA_044867565.1 Candidatus Udaeobacter sp.
GGCACTGGACAATCGAGCGCATCGGCGACGGCGCGGAGTAATTCTGCTTCAGATTCCTGGATGATGCCGTCGGCGGCGACAGTTTGGGCGCAGGCGTTAAGAACATTCTTTTTGATCTGCGGAACGGCCAGGCTAAGACATCCAACCGCAACATCCACATGCGACAGATCGCATTGGTCTGGCGCCAACCATGGGATGTCGCAGCGTGCGGCATAACCCAACAACTGTGCTCCTTGCGTAAACGCCGCGTACGCCTCGGTCGCATTTTTCTGGCCCGCGTAGGCCGTCGCTGATAAAAGCACGCCACATTCGCGTGCTAAGGGACGTATAGCGTAGAATTGTGTGACCGGTCTGTTCGCGGGAAAGAAATGTGTTTGGAGATGCCGTGTCACGATTTTTTGCAGCATATACACGAATAAATCTGTTTCGGTGTTGCTCGCGACCACGGCCTTCACAGCTGTATGGAACTGCTCAAATTGTTGCGGCGAAAGGCGACGGAGAGCGGGCAGTGCAAGGTCCACCAAGGGAATTTTTGCCTGCGGCGGCATGCCTTCAATCTCGGGACAGATGCGCATGATTTCCTCGAGCATTATCTGAGATGTGACGCGGGCGAGATCGTTGAGTTGCTTCTGCCGCGTCAATGGTTCGTTAGCGAGCAGAAACGCGCAAACCAATGCGCTGGCCTCGAGCGGATCGCGTGCAGCCGCTTCCAGTGCCGGCGGAATCGCCTGGTGAAGGTCCACGGCGTAACGAAGATGCTGCGTCGTCGGCCGTCCGATATCTGCAACGATGGCTTGTTGTGCAACGGTCGGGGGCGCAAGCCGGTCCATTTCGGCTTGAATGAGCGGAAGCCCTGCAACTCGCGGTGGGCGAGGTGCCTGCGGCGCTGCCGGCGCAGGCGGGATCACGAGAGCTGGTTCTTGCGCCACGCGGGGAAATTTTCCATCAAAGCTCGGATCCAAAGCGCGAATGCGTTCGATTAATGGCGGATGCGTTGCAAAAAATGAGTCGCCCAAACCGTTCGCGAAAAACAAATGGCTCGCTTCTTCGGCATGCGGCGATTCGATTCGGGAACTGTACCTAAGGCCGCCAATCTTTTTGAGCGCACTCGCCAGCCCCGCGGGGTTGCGGGTGAATTGCGTCGCCGAAGCGTCGGCCAGAGACTCGCGCTGCCGGCTAACGGCCGCCTGGATCAATCGCCCGAAGAAAACGCCTGCCCAGCCGATGACAATGAGAGCGAGGCCAAGCAATGGGAGAGGATTCTTGCGTCCTCGCGTCCGGGCGAGTACTCGACCAACCACCGTCAGACAAACAATCCCAAAAATCAGGCCCATGAGACGCAGATTGAGCCGCATATCGCCATTGAGAATATGACTGAACTCGTGAGCGATTACGCCCTGCAGCTCATCGCGCGAAAGCATTTTCATGCAGCCGCGTGTCACGCTGATGGCCGCGTCGCTTACGGAATGTCCGGCCGCGAACGCATTGATCCCGGCCTCATGATCCATGACGTAGACTTGCGGGACGGGTACACCGGAGGCGATCGACATTTCTTCTACGACATTCAGCAATTTGCGTTCGTCGGCGTCCCTGGTGTTCGAATCGATCAAACGACCGTCCAACAGCTCAGCGACCGCGCTGCCGCCGCGTGCCAGTTGCAAGGTCTTGGAGATACTCCCGATCAGAATCACGGCCAGGGTCCCGATCGTTGCCCAGAAAAGCAGTTCGGACTGCAACCCCGCGAATGACGGCTCGTTGACGGAATTCGTGGCCGCGACGCCTGTAAAGATCAGCGAGACCGCCACGTTGACTGCCAGAATGAGCGATAGGACGGCGAGGGAAAAATAAAATACCAGGAGCCTGGTATTTCGTCGGGCTTTGTCCTGGCGCTCGAAGAAGTCCACCCGGCTCCCAATTCTATGAGACGATCTAGAACGCGACTTTGGGCGCTTCCTTTTGTTCCAGTTTCTCGATTACGAACAATTCTGCTGGTCCAAAATTGAACGTGCTCGCGATGACGTTGGTTGGAAAAACTTCGCGGCGCGTGTTGTAGGTCATGACTGCATCGTTGTAAGCCTGGCGCGCGAAAGAGACTTTGTTTTCGGTTGAAGTCAGCTCTTCCATCAGACTCATCATTGTCGTGTTCGCCTTGAGATTGGGGTATGCCTCTGACAATGCAAATAATCGGCCCAACACGCCCGATAATGCACTTTCGGCGGAGGAGAGATCTTTCATGGCAGAAACGTCACCCGGATTTTGAGCGGCGCGGGTATTGGCCGTGGCGGCGGCGTTCCTGGCCGCGATGACGGCTTCGAGTGTGCCTCGCTCATGTTGGAGATAACCTTTTGCGGTCTCGACCAGATTCGGGATGAGGTCGTAGCGCCGCTTGAGCTGAACGTCAATCTGCGAGTAGGCGTTCTTGTAGCGATTGCGCAACGTAACGAGCGCGTTGTACGCGCCGACGACAAACATTGCCGTGAAAAACCCCAGCAGAACGATGACGCCCAGAAGGATCAAGCCTGTGGCCATAGAGTTTCCTTTCTTCTAGTTGGGACATTGCTAGGTCAAATCAGCAACGCAGGCAAATTACAAATTCCTTGGAACGGGAGCGCACTGCCTGCCCTGAGCGACGTCGAATGGGCCCCTCGCGTGCTGCGATTGGCGATTGGTGCCTGCGCCAATCGCTCGGTTTAGCCTGGGAAATTTCGGCGGAGCGCCGGAGTTAACACGCGAGGCGCATGCGCTTCCCAAAATGATCCGCGACAACGCACACGCGGCGGAAGGCGCCGTGACGATAAAATAACGCGACGACCTTGCGTGCTGAACCGCGAGCACCAAATAAGAATCGTAAGAACCAGGAAAGAAAAAACTTTATGAAAGAGAACCTCGAAAAAGTGAAGTTGCTCGCGCGCGACCTGCGCGAGGGCAAGCAATTCCCGCGCAGCCCGCGCGAAACGCTGGCTGACTATGTATTGGCCGCACGTGCGGTGGACAAATGTCGCGCGGTGCTCACCGGCTGGGAAGGCGAATATCATTCCAATTGTCCGCTCGATCAGCGCTGGCTAAAATTCGCTGAGATTGATTACGATGAGTTCCGGTCGTTCGTCGCGAGTGGCGCGACGGACAAAGAGATCGCCGTATGGATCAGCGAACACGCGAAGAAACGTTCACGCGCTGAGATCATCGCCTGGAATAATAAAGAACGGGATTTGCATCTCAGCGATTTGCCGTTGGAACTCCAGGAATTCATGGAGGATTACATCCAGCAATTCGTCCCGCGCAACCGGGTGGTGCATCACTGGTTCGACGTGTACGACTTGGAAGAAGAACGGCTCTAAGTATCTGTTTAGCGAGGTCCTCGCCTCAAACTGATGACTCAGTTCCGTAGGGGGAGCTGACAGCTTCCCCTGCAAAAGCGGAGCTGTAAAAGTGGCTGTTATGCACGGTGATTTTGGCTTTGTGAATTTCGAGCTTACAGAAGCGGTCAACTTGAAGGCTATTGTGCATAAACCGAAGAAAGTGTCCCAATTAGTGGAACACCTTTTCCGTCACGAGGCGGGAAAAATGGTCGCGATCCTGACTAGAATTTTCGGGATTGAGCATCTCAGCCTGGCAGAAGATGTGGTTCAAGACGCTTTGGCCAGAGCGTTGCAGACGTGGCCATTTCACGGCATCCCGGAAAATCCTTCCGCTTGGATCATGCGAACTTCCCGTAACCTCGCGCTGGATGTCGTCCGACGCGAAAAGGTCTTTCGCGCCAAGGAAGCCGAAATCATCGGTTTGATGCAACGAGAAACTCTCGGGCCCGAATCTGCGATTTTTCCTGAAAGCGAAATCGCGGATGACCGTCTGCGCCTGATGTTCGTGTGCTGCCATCCGCTGATTTCAGCAGAGGCGCAAGTCGCGCTCGCGTTGAAGACCCTTTGCGGGTTCAATGTGACGGAAATCAGCCGGGCTTTTCTCACAACTGAGCCGGCGATTGCCAAGCGATTAACGCGGGCGAAACAAAAGATCCGCGAGGCGCAGATTCCATTTGAAATTCCCGCAGGCGAGGAGTTGACGCGGCGACTGGATAGCGTTCTGCAATCGCTCTATTTGCTCTTCAATGAAGGCTACAAAGCTTCCAGCGGTAAAAAGCTGGTTCGCGAAGAATTGTGTCACGAGGCGATTCGTTTGACTGGTTCGCTGGCGCAACATCCGGCGGGTAACCGGCCGAAGACGCATGCGTTGCTCGCATTGATGTTATTGAACGGCGCGCGCATTCCCACGCGAGAAGACGACGAGGGTAATCTACTTCGCCTCGAAGAGCAGGATCGGATGCGGTGGGATCAAGCGATGATTGCGCGCGGCATGTTTCACTTCGCGCAGTCGGCTGCAGGTGACAAGATTACCGAGTATCACCTTCAGGCCGGCATTGCCGCCTGCCACGCTGCGGCGAAGGACTACCAGTCAACCGACTGGCATCAAATCCTGTCTCTGTACAATCACTTGATTGAATTTGATAATTCACCGGTCGTCGCTCTCAATCGCGCGATCGTTGTTGCTAACATTGAGGGGCCAAAAGCAGGGCTTGAGGCGGTAGGAACCATCCGGGACCTCGATAAATTGAATTCGTATTATCTGCTCTATGCTGTGCGGGGCGAATTTGAGATGCGCTTGAACCATCCACAAGCCGCCGCCGAACAATTCCGAAAGTCATTGCAACTTGCGGAAACGAAATCCGAGCGAACGTTCCTTTCGAAGCGGCTCGAATCGTGCGCCGTCTCCGATGTTGTCTGAGAAAATTTAAAAAGTTGTTGCAATTGTCCTGAATGCGCCGGCCTGTTCGTCGTATCTCTGAACAAACAAAGAAATCAACCTCAACAGAAAGACAACACATGAGCACAGCAACAGAAAAACACATTGGAAGCATCGTTTGGTTTGAAATCCCGGCGGACAATCTGGAACGCGCGAAGGCGTTTTACGGAAACTTGTTCGGCTGGAAGATCAACCCGTTTCGCGGAATGAATGATTTTCTGCACATCGAAACCGGTGGCGCCGACGAAACTCCAGATGGCGGGCTGACGGCACGCAAGCAGCCGGAACAGACCACCGTCCAATACATCAGTGTGGATTCGGTGAGTGAGTTCGCCGCGAAGATCGAAAAGCTCGGTGGCAAAATCTGCATGCCGAAGACGGCCGTGCCGCAGATGGGCTACTTCGCCGTCTGCCAGGATACGGAAAAAAACACGTTCGGGATTTGGGAACATAACGAGAACGCCAAATAATTGTCCGGCGGACGCCCGCTCGTTCGTCGTATTATTGAACCAAGCGGAACACTCAACCAACAAAACGAAACAAAATTATGAGCACACAAAATGAAAATGGATACATGCTGATATTCCGGGGCGGGGACTGGTACAAAGGCCTTTCGCCGGAAGAAATGCAAAAGATCACAGACCAGTGGATGGCCTGGTTTAATCGACTGAAAGAGGAAAACAAATGCGTCGCCGGCAATCCGCTCGAACGCGAAGGCAAAATTGTTTCGGGGAAAAACCGCGTCGTATCCGACGGTCCGTTTGCCGAATCCAAGGAAACGATTGGCGGTTATTTTTTGCTCAAGGTGAATAATCTGGACGAAGCGGTGGCCATCGCACAGGAATGTCCGGGATTGCCGTACGGCATACGCGTGGAAGTAAGGCCCGTGGCGGGCGAATGCCAAATTGCTGAAGCGCTTCGTACCGAACCGCAGCTCGCGTCAGCGTAGCCATTCGGCCACAGACAGTATAACCGAGGAAACTTTCATGTCTCACTATGTAGATGGATTTGTTTTACCGGTGCCGAAGAAAAACCTGCAAGCCTACCGCCGCATGGCGCAGATGGCGGGCAAAGTCTGGCGCGATCACGGAGCGTTGGAATTCCGCGAATGCGTCGGCGACGATTTGGCCGTGAAAATGGGAATGCCGTTTCCGCGCGGGATTAAGACCAAGTCCGGCGAGACGGTGGTGTTCTCCTATATCGTGTACAAATCACGCGCCCATCGCGATCGCGTAAACGCCAAGGTCATGAAGGATCCACGTTTAGCGAAGATGAAAACGATGCCGTTTGATGTAAAGCGGATGATGCACGGTGGCTTCAAGACTATCGTCGAAGCTTGAGGATTCAGCGCCGAGTTAAAAACATCCATTATCGGCCTGAAATGGAATAAAACGACCCGGCATCGCTTTCCTGTCCTGAATGCGGTCGCCCGTTCGTCGTATTAGTAAATCCTATGTGTCCCGTTTGTATTGCAAACCTGACATTGATTGCGGCTGGCGCGAGCTCAACTGGTGGGCTGACGGCGTTTGTCATGAGGAAGCTTTTTTGGAAAGGCGAGCGAAAACATCAAGCAAAACGAAACTGGAGGAGAACAAAATGAAAACCGAAACAATGGAAGCGAGAACAACAACGAACGAAATGAATCCTTCTAAAATCGTGTCGGAAGCTGAGTGGCTGGTTGCCCGCAAGGACCTGTTGACGCGCGAGAAGGAACTAACACGGTTGCGTGACGAAGTGAGCCGGCATCGACGGGAGTTGCCATGGGTTAAAATCGACAAGGAGTACGTTTTTGATGGCCCAGAAGGCAAAGAAACGCTGGCTGATCTCTTCGACGGTCGGAATCAATTGATTGTCTATCATTTCATGCTGGGCCCCGGCTGGGAGGAGGGTTGCAAAAGTTGCTCCTATCTGGCCGATCATTTTGACGGCGCCAACTGGCACCTTCCGCATCGTGACGCGACCTTTGTGGTCATTTCACGAGCGCCGCTGTCGGAGATCGAACCGTACAAGAAGCGGATGGGCTGGCGCTTCAAGTGGCTCTCGTCGCACAGAAACGATTTCAACTTCGATTATCACGTCTCGGCCAGCGAGGAGGAGAAAAAGAATGGCAAAATGTATTACAACTACAAGATGGACGAGCTCATGAGCGATGAAATGCCGGGCTTGAGCGTGTTTTACAAAGATGAAAGCGGCGACGTTTTTCACACGTATTCCACTTATGCACGCGGACTCGACATTCTTGTCGGCGCTTACAATTTTCTCGATCTCGTGCCAAAGGGTCGCGACGAGAATCCCGATTCGACGATGGATTGGGTGCGCCACCACGATCGTTACGGATTGACACTCTAAAGACCAAAAAACCCTTTAAAGGCGAGATAATCGAACGACCGCGTCAGCAACACACAACCACATCCAGAGGAGAAAAAATCATGTCAACAAATACTATTCGACTTCACCGAGTGATCCGTGCCGCGCCAGAAAGAATTTATCGGGCATTCCTCGACGCCGACGCTATGGCCAAATGGCTTCCGCCAAACGGATTCACAGGCAAGGTCCATCAAATGGACGCAAAAGTTGGCGGCAGTTACAAAATGGCGTTTACAAATTTTAGCACGGGCAAGAGCCATTCCTTTGGCGGAAAGTATGTCGAACTGACGCCGAACGAACGCATTCGCTACACGGACAAATTTGACGATCCAAATTTGCCCGGTGAAATGCAGGTGGCGATCACGCTGAAAAAAGTTTCGTGCGGAACGGAATTGAACATCGTGCAGGAAAGCGTGCCCGATGTCATTCCGGCCGAAGCGTGCTATCTCGGCTGGCAGGAATCGCTGACACTCTTGGCGAAACTCGTCGAAGCTGAAATTCCCGACCAACCGTAAAACTTTCTATGAAGATTCCATTTACAGGCGGCTGCTCCTGCGGCGCGATTCGTTACGAAGTTACTGCTGAGCCGATCATGATGTTCAAATGCCATTGCCGCGATTGCCAGCAGGTGACTGGCAGCGGATTCGCTCCCGGCATGTTG
>JBIOVE010000170.1:0-6724 GCA_044867565.1 Candidatus Udaeobacter sp.
GCAATCTTTGCGCTGAAGCCGGTCTCGTTCCATTACACGCACGAGATTGATCCGAAAGGTCTCCCACAGTTTGGCCTTGTGGCCGAAGAGGTGGAAAAAGTCGATCCCGATCTGGTGGCGCGCGACAGAACAGGTCACGTTTACACTGTTCGCTATGAAGCGGTGAACGCGATGCTGCTCAACGAGTTTCTCAAACAACACCGCAGAGTGGAGGCGCAGCAAGCAAAAATCGCGCAACAGGACGAAACCTTCCGCGAAACATTCACCAAACTGCAGACAATAATTGCACAGCAACAAAAGGAAATAGAGTCCCTCACTGCGAATCTCAAACAGCAGGCATCGCAAATTCAACGGGTGAGCGCACAATTGCAGCTGGAGAAACCAAAACCGCGGATCGCTCACGATTAATTTTTCGCTCGACAAAAGTTGTAGCTACCGCGCTGTATCGCCAGCTGAAGACGCATTGACCAAGCTTTACTGGCTTTGCCTGCTATATTTTTTGGGCAGTGCTGGCGCTTGTCGTGATTGCGTTGCTCGCAATCATGTCGCGATTCCTACCCAAACCGGAGCAATGATCAGCCGATTTTCTTGCTGGAACGCACCGCACACAGCACTAAGAACAACGTCGGCATAACGATGAACAGGTGTGGTCCGTAGTCGACCCGACATTGGAATTACAACGTGACCCCGGGCTAAAGATTTCGCCCGGACCCTGGCGCTTGCTTGCAATCGGCGTCGTATATGTCGTTGTGATGTTTTTCGCGTATCTTCCCGATCACCTGATTCTTTTTCCAACGACGGCGCCAATTGATGCAGGCGGGGCCGGTCGCAAAAAGATTCCGTTCCAAAATGGCGAATTGGAAGTCTGGACCGCAGAATCGCATCGGGCGCGACAAAAGGCCGGCGCGGACATTTATGTTTTGCGGTTCTACGGTAACGCGGATCGCGCGGAGCGCTGGGTGGCGGCGGAAGCCGAAGAATGGAACGACCGAGCCGTCGAAATCTGGGGAATGAATTATCCCGGGTTCGGCGGCAGCACAGGACCGGCGCGGCTTTCCCGGATCGGACCGGCGGCGGTTGCAGCATTCGATGAACTAAAACGCCACGCGGCCGATCGGCCAATCGTGCTTTCCGGAGCAAGCATCGGCGCAACCGTTGCGCTTCATGTGGCTGCGTCCCGGCCTTCCGGGATCGCCGGATTGATCCTGCACAATCCTCCGCCTCTCCGCCAAATGATTTTGCGTCGGTTTGGCTGGTGGAATCTCTGGCTGCTGGCAGGTCCCGTTGCGTTGCAGATTCCGCAAGACCTCGACGCGATCTCAAACGCGAAGGCGATTCACGCGCCAGCAATCTTTTTGCTCGCGGAAAAGGATGAAGTGGTTCCGCCTCGTTACCACAGGCTGGTGGTTGATGCTTACGCTGGCGAAAAGCGCGTGATTCCACTGGCTGGCGCCTATCACAACACGCCGATTGAAGAAGTCGGAATGGCAGATTTTCATCGTGCGCTCGACTGGTTGCTGCCGAAGACAAAGAATTGAAAATCCGCGTGACATGCTCAATGGCAGGTTACGAATTCGCCCCGCGCGTTGTAGCGGCGCATCCGGGCGCTGCGGATTCGCATAACCGGGGTCACCGGCCCCGGCTACAGCTTATCGAGTCCTTCGATCACTTTCTGCATGCCGCTGACTACGAGAGCGAAGCGATCGTAGTCGAGTTTATCTGGTGTGTCGGTCGCGCTGTGATAGTGCGGATAGCGAAAGGGCGCCGTGTCGGTAATCATGATGCCGGGATAATCGTGCTGCCAAAAAGCCCACTGATCCGACCAACTGACACCCGGAATGAATGCTGGCAGCGCCGCGCCTTCGGATGGAATTTTTGCATGTTTCCGAAACAGAGCGATAGCGCGACGGAGCAGGTTACGTGAAGGGACGTTGCTGACGAAGCCGATGAAGTTGCCAACTTTCGGGTAAAACATGCCCAGCCCAGGAGCCGGATAAGTTTGCGAATGCGGCGCGTCAGAAAAATAGCCGATCGTTTCCAGACTGATCATGGCCGAGATCTGATCGCCACGCGCCTTGCATCGGCTCGCATAGACAAAGCTTCCCATTTGTTTCGTCAGAAAAATCGGCGGTTCTTCGTTCACAAATGCGACGAAGCGCAGCGTATGTTGCGCAGGCTTTCCGGCGAAGCGGCGCGCCAGGGCAAGCATTGCAGCAACGCCGCTGCCGTTGTCATTGGCGCCTGGCGACCCGAAGACCGAATCGTAATGCGCGCCGATGAGGATGATCGGCGGCGGTTTGCCTGCCCCTGCGCCAGAATCGCTACGGCGCGGAAGCGAAACCGTGGCTTCTTGGGTTCCGCGAATTTCCGCCTCGATATTGTGACAGGCTCGGCCGTGCAGTTCATAACTGTCCCGCCGCGGCTGCAATCCGGCGCGAGAAAATGAATTTTCGATGAAATCTGCGGCAGCATTGAGCTGCGAATAACGCGCCATATTCCGCTCGCCGATTTCGCCGGCGAGGGTCTGCACATCCGCGATCAGTTCGGCCCGTAATTCGACATCCGCGGATGAAAGCGGTGCAGCGTTAGAGATATTTTTTCCCGGCATCCTCACCCCGAACCACCAGAGTAACGCAAACACGGCGACGGCGGCGATGATAATGCGCAGAGCGCTGAACAAAACGCGTGCCAACACTTGCTTAAGTTAGTATCCACCGAAGCTTCGCGGCAAGCTGTCGCGAAGGACAGGCTGGCAGCCTGTGCTCCCCAGATTCCCGAGATCACGCCTGGTGTTACGCGATCTTCTTCCGAAACCGCAGAGCACAGAAAACGAAAAGCAAGATCGACATTATGATGAGGATGGCGAGGGTCGGCCAGTACTCGAAAAAATGTGCGCCGCGCAGAATGATCGCGCGCATGAGCGCAATGAAATAAGTGGTCGGGAAGAGCGCGCCGAGGGCGTAAAAAATCCACGGCATGGTTTCCCTCGGGAAAATGAAGCCGGAGAAAAAAACGCTCGGCAAGAGGAACACCATCGACATCTGCAAGGCTTGCATTTGGTTTTCCGCCTTGGTACCGACGAGCAAACCAAGACTGAGCAGCGCGAACACATAGACCAGGGTTGAAAACAGCATCCCCACGACATTGCCGACGATCGGGACGTCGAACACAAAGCGCATGATGAGGAAAAGAATCACCGCCATGGCCATGCCAATGCACAAATAGGGAACAAGTTTGCCGAGCATCAATCCCGCGCGGCTCAATGGGCTTACCAGCAATTGCTCGAGCGTCCCACGTTCTCGTTCGCGGACCAGGGCCATCGCAGTGGCCACAGTTGTACCGATTTGCAGAACGACGCCGATCACGCCCGGCACAAAGAAATTCGGGCTGCGCATCGCCGGGTTGTAAAGCATTTGCGGGCGAATATCGATGGGCACGTCCTTGCGACCGGTTTCACGTAAAAGCGTTTCCACGGATTGGGTCAAGGCCACGCCCATCCCGGTGTTTAGTGCTTGGAGAGCAGTGGTGGAATTCGATCCGTCTACCAGCAATTGCACTTGCGCGGAGCGTCCGGCGCGCACATCGCGCGTGAACGTCGGCGGAATTTGCAATCCGACGTAGGCGCGGCCCTTGCGCAATTCGCTTTTCATCTCTTCCAGGCTTTGCACCTCTCCCACGACACGAAACGTTTGCGTGTTCACGAACCGGTCGATCAACTGGCGGCTCTCGACGGTGCGATCTTCGTTCAGAATAATCGTGGCCATGTGTTTCACGTCGTTGTCGAGGGCGTAGCCGAACGCAATCATTTCGATCAGCGGCGGAAAAAACATGAAGAAAAGCGTCATCGGATCGCGCCAGACCACGATGAATTCCTTGAAGAGAATTGCGCCAAGTCCGCGAAAAGGTTTGGCTTTCATGGCCATATCAACGCGCCGTCGTCATTACGCCGCTTTTTGTTGTTCGGTCGCATGTTTGGCGGAAAGCTCGACAAACACGTCTTCCAGTGACGGGCCGATTTCGTGAATCTCGGCGTGACTGATCCCGACGCCACGCAATTGTTCGTCGATTTGTGCGCGTTTGACACTTTCATCGACAAGCAAATGCATTGATTGACCAAAGACGGTGGCACTGCGCACGCCCCGAAGCTGATGCATGGCATGGAGAGCCGTCGTCACATGATCGCACGTGACATCGAGCCGCCGTGTTCCGGGGGGATTCACCTCGGGCATCTTCTTTAACTCATCCGGCTCCCCGCACACGATCAACTTCGACATGTAAATGTAGCCGACATGATCGCAGCGTTCTGCCTCGTCCATGTAATGCGTCGTCACAAAAAGGGTCATGCCTTTGCCGGCAAACTCAAAGAGCAAATCCCAAAGCTCGCGGCGCGCGACGGGATCGATGCCCGCGGTCGGCTCATCGAGAAATAAGACGGTCGGCTTGTGCATAAGCGAGCAGGCCATGGCCAGGCGCTGCCGCCAGCCACCTGAAAGCAATGCCGCGCGCCTGTCGATGTACGGCTCGAGATGAGTGAGCGCGATCAATTCGTCGCGTTGCTGATTCAGTTTCCGGCCGCGCAGGCCGTAAAGCTTGCCGGAGAAAATGAGGTTCTCATTTACCGTCAGCTCATCGTAGAGCGAAAATTGTTGCGACATGTAGCCGATCATCTCCTTGATCGGCTCCATTTCTCGCACAATGTCGTGCCCGCCGATTCGAGCGGTCCCGTCGCTCGGCTCAAGAATTCCGCACAACATCCGGATGACGGTGGATTTGCCGGAACCGTTCGGGCCAAGAAAGCCGAAGATGGATCCCTTTCCGACGGAAAACGAAACGTGATCGACCGCCGTGAACGCGCCAAAGCGTCTCGTCAGCCCGTCACACTCGATCATTACTTCACTCATCTTTTGTCATTCATTCTTGGTTTGTTCAGCTCATTTTACACTTGGAAAATAAACGTCCGCCGACATTCCCGCGCGCAACCGCTCATCATCGGCCGGAAGCCGAATCTTAACGCCGAATACCTGTTTGATTCGGTCTGCCACGGTTTGCACGTTCCGCGGTGTGAATTCGGCCTGACGGTTAATCTGTTCGACCACGCCATCAAAATCTTTTCCCGGAAACGAATCGACACGCACCCGAACATGATCGCCTACCTTGATGTGGCCCAGCCACGGCTCCGGCACGTAAACGCGGACCCAAAGGTGTCCCGTCAAAAGGAGAGTGGCGGCTTCGCGATTGGGCGGCAAAATATCGCCCACTTTCACGTTAAGCACCTCCAGAATTGAATCGCTGGGCGCGACCACCTGCATTTCAGCTAGTTGCGCATCGATGTCGGCAAGCTGGGCGCGCGCTTGCGCGACACGCATCCGGGCAGCTGCAACATTTTTTTCCTGCGTTTTAGCCGAGCTGTCTGCACGCTCTGCGTCGCTTGGAGAAACGACTTTGCGCTTAAGCAGGTCCTCCTGACGCCGCGCCTCGTCGCGCATGAATTCCAATTGCGCCTGTTGCGCATCAGCATCGTGGATCGCCGTGTCAATTTGGGCAGCGGCAAGATCGCGGCGCGCGTGTAGCTCAGACGCATCCAGTTGCACGATTGGTTGTCCCGCGCGCAGTCTGTCCCCTTCCCAGGCGAAAATCTTTTCCACGCGTCCGCCGCTCCGCGGTCCCACGCGTGCCTCATCCACCTCGATCGTTCCAGAGACCGCGTTGCTTCGATTACCGCACGATGTCAGGATGAGCGACAACGTAAGGAACGCCGCGCCGTAAAAAGAATTGCAGATGTTTCTTTGTGCGAACAACTTGATCGCTAGTCGCATTGCGCCTCCAATCTTGCAAATACCGGCTGCTCCGCTAAAGCAGTTCAGAATGGCCGGCTATTCTGGCACACCACTGGCACAGAAACTTGGAATAAAGCCGGCGATGACCGTCATCGTCTTAAACGAACCGGCCAATTACTGGCAATTGCTCGGCAAAGGTGCGGATGGCGTCGAGTTTTCCGATCGAATCAGAAATGATTCGACTTTCGTTCACTTTTTCACAACGCGTCGCGGCGACTTGGAAAAAGAGTTGCACCGATTACGAATGAAAATTCCGGATACGGCCACGATCTGGGTGTCGTGGCCGAAAAAATCCGCCGGAGTGCCGACCGATGTGACCGAAGACGTGATTCGCGCTGTTGCGCTGCCGCTTGGATTCGTCGATGTAAAAGTGTGCGCGATTGATGAAACCTGGTCGGGATTAAAACTGATGGTTCGTCGAGAAGAGCGAAAATCGAAACAAACCCTGACCAGTCGCTTTACATCTTTCTCTCCATCAGGGAGAGGATCGACGTGAGGCGCGCTCCATACAAATGAAAACACGTTGCTTTGATCACATCGATTTACGAGTGAAAGACATGGAGGTCGCAAAAACGTTCTACGGAAAATTTTTGCCGCAGCTTGGATTTGTTCGCGAAAGGCACGAACCGTCGCCACGTGAAGAAGTCCCAAGCGAAGATTTCCATACGTTTTATTCCGCGGGCGGTGACAAGCCCTCGGAATTTTTCGGCTTCACCGAAGACAAGAACCATCAGCCGAACGGAACGCGCATCGCGTTCTGGGCCGATACGCGCGACAAAGTCGATCGCATCGCAAAACTAGTGCGCGAAGCGGGTGGAAAAACTCTGGAGGGACCGGAAGTCTGCGTCGATTACAGCCCCGGCTACTACGCATTTTTCTTTGAGGAT
>JBIOVE010000171.1:0-6227 GCA_044867565.1 Candidatus Udaeobacter sp.
TCTGGCGCGACGTTCTCGGGTTTGAGCTTTCTCATCGTCCCCACCAAACTGGCAATCTCGCCAGCGAAATAACCGGCGTGCTCGGCGCGGAGATTTCAATTGCTGTCCTGAAAGGTTACGGGCACAAGATCGAGCTACTCGAGTACCTTGCACCGCCCGACCGAAAACAAGTCGATCTTCGACCTTGCGATGTCGGGTCGGTCCATGTCGCCCTGCTTGTCGATGACCTTGATGCGGTGCTGAACACGATCGCAGCATCCGGTTGGACGGCAGCGGGCAGACCGCAAACCCTCACTTCGGGTCCGAACGCCGGGAAGCGCGTCGTTTATGTGCGCGATCCCGACGGAACAACGATCGAGTTCATGCAACCGCCGCATCAAAGCAGTTGATAGTTGTTATTTGAGGCTTGAGAGCCCGACACGCACTGCATTGTTCTGAATTGAGCGTTGGACGTTGAGCGTTGAGAGTTGAACGTTATTTGACTCGACTATGACCTTCTCCATTGACGAACAATTCGCGCTTCAACTCGATGCCGACGATTCGCTAAGGCAATTCCGCGAAAAATTTCATCTGCCGCTCGGGAAGAACGGCAAGCCGGTGATTTATTTCGCCGGCAATTCGCTCGGCCTGATGCCAAAAGCTGCGCGCGCGATCGTCGACGAGGAACTGGACAATTGGGCCAGGTTCGGAGTCGATGCGCATCACGCCACCGGGACGCCATGGTATTCGTATCACGAGGCTTTGCGCGAGCCGACCGCGCGGCTGGTCGGCGCGCAACCGAACGAAGTGATCTGCATGAACAGCCTCACGGTGAATATTCACCTGATGATGGCCACCTTTTATCGCCCGACCAAATCGCGCTTCAAAATCCTGATGGAAGAGCCGGCCTTTCCTTCCGACACCTATGCGATCAAAACGCAGATCGTTCATCACGGGCTCGATCCGAAGGAGGCGCTCATTCTCGCGCGCCCGCGTAAAGGCGAGTTCACCATTCGAACCGAAGAAATCGTTGATCTAATCGAGAAGCATCACGACGAACTCGCGGTCGTAATGATGGGTGCCGTAAATTTTTTCACCGGTCAATTGTTCGATATCGAGAAAATCACTGACGCAGCGCAGAAGCACGGAATCATCGTTGGATTCGATCTTGCGCATGCGGTCGGCAACGTGCCGCTCTCGTTGCACGATTGGAACGTCGATTTCGCCGTGTGGTGCTCATACAAATATCTTAACGCCGGGCCTGGCGCGGTGGCCGGCGCGTTCGTGCACGAGCGACACGCTACCAACACCAAACTGCCGCGCTTCGCGGGCTGGTTCGGCAACGACCCCAACACCCGCTTCCGCTTACATCTCGAACCCGAATTCATTCCGGTCCCGTCTGCCGACGGTTGGCAGATCAGCAATCCGCCGATCTTCGCGATGGCGCCGCTGCGCGCTTCGCTCGCGACCTTCGATGAAGCCGGCGGGATGGGATCGCTGCGCGAGAAGTCGATCAAACTGACCGGCTATCTTCAGTTCTTGCTCGAGCAAGCTGGCCATTCGCAGTTGACTGTCATCACTCCGCGTGAAACGGATGCGCGCGGCTCTCAATTGTCGATCCTGGCACACGAACATCCGAAGGAGCTGTTCGGCAAACTTCAAGGGGCCAGCGTGAAATGCGATTTCCGTGAACCAAACGTCATCCGCGCCGCGCCCGCACCTCTCTACAACACATTTCACGAAGTCTGGCGGTTCGCCAAAATCCTGGCCGCCCACAAATAGTCTGTCTACCTCGCGGGAATGAGTTTACGAAGCTGCATTATAACCGGCATCATCATTGGCGGATCCGAGTTCATGAGGATGACGGACGTGTAACCCAGCTCGGGATACATTTCGAAGTTCGCCGCAACACCAAGCCAGCCGCCATTGTGTCCAACGACATGTTTTCCTTCGAAGACTTTGTCGCCAAAACCATAAGCGTATCGTCCAATTGGTCCGGGCGCGTCGACCTTGCCTTTGGTTGCCAGCTCGGTGTATTCACGGTTGAGCAGCTTGAACGTGCGGAGGGCAGTGTGAAACTTGAGTAGATCGCCGACTGTCGAG
Organism: Candidatus Udaeobacter sp.; assembly: GCA_044867565.1. Taxonomy (GTDB): domain Bacteria; phylum Verrucomicrobiota; class Verrucomicrobiia; order Chthoniobacterales; family UBA10450; genus Udaeobacter. Next base: position 2,083 of record JBIOVE010000171.1, read on the forward strand.
TATCCGCCGCCCGCAGGACCACCTTTTATCTCCAGAGTGTCCGTATTCTCGCGAACCTGTTCGGTTGGTTTGCCGTCAGGACCCATTCTGGTGTAGCCGACCGCGAGATTTGGAATTTCTTTTCCCGGTTCGTAAAACCCGGTGTTAGCCATTCCGGCCGGGCGGAAGATATGATCTCTCACGTAGGTGTAATAATCTTGCCCCGACACGCGTTCGACAATCGCTCCCAGAACCATGTAGCCCGAATTGCTGTATTCGAACTTTTCTCCGGGAGAAAACGAGAGTGGATCGTTAACGAAAAGTGGGAAGTGCGCCACGATTGTCGTTAGCTTGGTTCGTTGCGCGCGAAACTTGTCGTTTATATAAGAGCCCATCCCCGACGTGTGGGTGAGCAACTGATGGATGGTTACTTTGGCACCGACATCTTTGTTAGGATAGTCGGGAAGATGTTTGCTGATCGGATCTTTGAAATCGAGCTTGCCCTCCTGAGCTAGCTGCGTGATCGCGATTCCGGTGAACATTTTGTTCATCGACCCAATATTAAATTTAGTGTCCAAAGTGATCGGAGCATTGGTCACTTTGTTTGCCAGTCCGGATGCTTTGCTGGCAATCGGCACGCCATTTTTTGCTACAAGAATGGCGCCAGATAATTTGTTCTCCGCGGCCAGCGAATCGAGATAGCTTTGAATTGTGCCCGCTGGACCTGCTCTTGGTTCTACTGGAGCAGCGGTGGCTGCAGGTTCATTGGCTGATAGCGTTTGACAGCAGACGATCGCCGCTAAAAGCGACACAACTGCAGTCACTGGCGTGGATGTGATTTTTATTTTGATAATGTCTACCGTCGTCGAACGAGCACGCGATCTCTTATTGTTAAAACGCCGCCGAAAGGCGGTTTTGTCTAAATTTCTGCGAACCGTATTATGCCAATCCGTAACTCTGACGGTTCCCCGAAATTTTGATTAAGTGCGGATGTCGTAGTGCCCAGCGGCCTCCCGGCTCGCCGTGTTCCCGGGTTCGTGGTTAAATTTAATCGTGGCGATTTTTTTCTGCGACTGCTATTTCTTGGAAACCATCGACTCAAGAAGCTGTTGAAAACGTGGCTGATTCCGTAATGGCTGCCAAGCCGGATCTGTTTTCAAGTAGCCATAGGAAATGTAGCCCGGCATGCCGAGCAAAGTCTGAAGTTCATCCAATGCGCGGTCATGCTCGCCAGTCCAGGTGTAAACTTGTGCGAGTCCCTGGAGAATCAGCGCGCCGTCGTAAGCGTCCTTCGAAACGGGCATAAGGGTCAAAGCTTTTTGCGCTTCATTGAGCGCGAGTTCCTTGTCGCCGAGGTTGGCATCCACTTGTGCCAGCACGGCCAGGGTCCGGGGATCGTCCGGCTTGTTTTTTAATCGAGATTCTAGAATCACGCGCGCTGCTTTGAACGCCGCGATAGTCTTTATTTTGTCGCCCTCGGCACGGGCAATCAGCGCTTCGTACCAAGGACGGGGAAAATAGAAGCTGAAATCGACGTCCTGAAAATCGTCGCGCGGTGACGCAGCCAGAATTCGGCGCGCTTCATCGTAATTGCGATCGATCATCGCAATCAAAACGCGCCAGGACGTTTCACCTCCACCCACGTCCACGTCCGGAGCCGCGGCCAACGCGGCCCGAAGCGTTGTCGGATCGCCGGTTTCGCCATAATCGAGCGCCGCCCGACGGATTAACGCGATCGGTTCGCGCATTCCCACTGCGATTGCCTGATCATAGGCCAACTTGGCTTCGGGAAATCGGCGCTCCAGCACGAAGGTGTCGACCAAAAGATTGACCGCATTCGGGTTACGCGGGTCCAGCCTTACTGCCGTAGCGAAATCGCGCTCCGCTTCAGTCCAATGGGCTTGCCGTCGGTTGATATAGCCGGACAAATTGAAGAAGGGCACACTGTTCGGCAAGCCCGGACGCGCTATCGCCAGTTCCTGCTGTGCGCGCTCGTAATCGCGGTGGCAGCGCAAATAATGGTCGCCCATCGCGAGGTGAGCCTCGGCGGAATCGGGCCGCAATCGCAGAGCGGTGGCCACTGCGGCTTCGCCAAGCAGATTGCGTTTCGGAGTTGGATCCAGGTCGAGGAAATAGAGAAGATTGTGCGCGCGGGCAGCATAACAGTATGCCAAGACAAAATCCGGATCGCGACTAGTTGCTTCGTCGAGCAACCGCACAGCCTTGAGTAACGACGGTCCGGGATCTTGAAGCTCCAGGTAAGCGTCGACAATCTCCTTGGCTTGAAGATACAGATCGAACGCCGCTAGATCGCGCGTGGGAGTTTCTTCTATTTCGGCCTTTTGTTGTGGCGAAAGCTTGGCCTGCAGCTGATTCACGATGGCCTGCGCCACATCGCTTTGGATGACAAACAGATCGGCCACATCACGGTCATAGCTCTCGGCCCAGATTTGCGAATCGGTACGGGCATCAATCAATTTTGCATTCACCCGTACCCGATTTGGCGCGCGTTGCACTGTACCTTCGAGGACGTATGCGACCCCGAGCTGCCGGCCGACCTCGCGCACATTGCGGCCGAGTTGATTACGGTATTGCTGAACGCTGGTATGGCTGATCACCTTCAAGTCGGACACCTTCGCAAGATTCGTCAGGATTTGGTCCTGCACGCTATCGGCAAAGAACGTGCCGGCGTTGTCCGGGCTTAAGTTTTGAAACGGCAAGACTGCGATGCTTTTTGCCGGAATAGCGTTAGGAGACAGCTCCGAGAATTCCTCGGTTGCATTTCGCCACGGATGCCAGAACCAGTAGCCCGCAAGTACGAGAGCGGCGATGGATGTTCCAGCCGCTGCCACCACCCATAGTTGGCGCCTGCTGTAGACACGCAGACCTTTCGCGTCGGGAGTGCGTTGAATACCCTGAGCCGTGATGTCGTAGAGCCAGCCCAAAACCAGGGCCAAAGGAAAACCGGCCGCAACCAGCACAATAAACACCTGCTGAGCCCACCGCGGCGCGTGAAATATCGGCAAAATAGTTCCGCCGAGCTGGATCATGGCCGAGGCGAAAATCCCATAGACGATCGCGACGCGGTAAACGCGCCGTCTTTTCAGCTCTTCAAAAATGGACCTCATGCGGGAGTCACGATACTGCGGGTTTTGCTGTCCTCGCTACTCATCCCGACAATTTTGCCATTTTTTCAACCGCAGATGCCGCGAATGGAAACGGATTCATCAAACGCCGATGTCGCCGATGACGCGGGTCAATTGCTGTAGCGGCGGTCTACGACCGCCGCATTAATGATGGGATCGCGATCCCAGCTTCCAGGCTTAAATATCCATGATATCCACGTGATCTGCGGCACGGGAAGCACTACGGAGTCTTGCGCTGCAGCGCAACGGAGAATGGATGCAATTCCGCGGTCATTAATCCGGCCACGACCGCAGGATCGCTTTCCATAAATTTCCGGGCCGCTGTTTCATCGTTGGCTTCGAAAATTGCGATCCCGAATGTTTTGTCGCCGGGTTCACTCGTCCGGCCGGCCAGGATCAGTTCACCCGTTTCGATCGCGTGTTTGAATCGTGTGAAGTGCCGCGACAGCGCCATCCTGTCTTCCTGCGTCCAGGCCGCATCTGAATACAGGCGCGGCACGAGTCGCAACACGTAAATAAATTGCTTCGGTTTTGCTTCCGGAGTTTGAGCCACCGATGGCTGAGCGATTGTGAAAATGCAGACCAGCGGAATGATCAGGCGCAGATACAAGTTTTTCGTTTTGAGATCACTTACGTTGCGTCCTTGGCGGACTTTGTGCGAGCTGCTCGATCTGAATATCGGTGATATCGGCGTAATCCGCGGTTACCGATGACGAAACCACCATTACGTATTGCGCACCAAATAACTTAACACTCCAATCGCGCGCTCGATTTTCGGAGACCAAGGCTGGCCGCAACTCAATCGAACATAGTTACGGAAAGCCTGTCGCGGCGAAAACATCGGACCCGGTGCAATACTGATTTTTTGAGCAAAGGCCCGAGCCTGTAATTCCATGGCGTCGATGTTCCCAGGCAACTCAACCCAAAGAACAAATCCACCGGAGGGCTGATTTTCGGAGAGTTTGATGGCCGACCTTCCACGCGTACTCAATTTTTCCTCGAAGCCTGTCAACACAGCGG
>JBIOVE010000172.1:0-12834 GCA_044867565.1 Candidatus Udaeobacter sp.
TGCACCAGCGCCGCTTTCGATTCCTGAGCGAGAAGGGCAAAGCGGCTTTCGAAAAATTCCGCAAGCGCGCTTGCCAGCGCCAGCAAATTTGCCAGCAAACCGGCATGGCCCGCCGGATTGCGGGACCGAGGCGTCTCGCTGATCATTCGGTAGCTGCGCGACTAACGCCGGAAGATCAGACCCAGGACAAAACCGATTCCGAGTGCTGTGAACACGGCCTTGGTCGGATTTTCGCGCACATACTGCTCCGCATCTTCTTGAAATGTGCGGGCCCGCTCCGTTGCATCACCCCAGGCTTGCTCGGCCTTGCCACGCGCTTCGCCCCAGGCTTGCTCCGCCTTGCCGCGGTATTCTCCGGCGATGGCGCCTGCCGCGGATTTCAAATCCTCGGCTGCTTTGCGCGCATGTTGTTTGCTGCTTTCTAATTTGTCGTGCGCGCCCGCCGCGGCGGACGCTTTTTGTTCTGCTTGATTGTCTTCAGCCATTGGTAATCTCCAGTTGATTTTCGCCACAAGTATCCGCGTGCTTTCCGAATTGGGCAAACAAATCTCGTGCCGGCGTCGAGAAGGCATTGAATCAGATTCAACGGGTCAACGATTCAACGAGCGCAGCTTACTATTCCCGGAAAATGATTCGCGCTTTTGTCAGATCGTAGGGCGACAGCTCCAGCGAAACTTTGTCGCCTGGCACGATTCGGATAAAATGCTTTCGCATTTTCCCCGAGATATGGGCAAGCACATTGCGCCGCCCCGGAAGATCGACACGAAACATTGTGCCCGGTAACACTTGCGTTACCGTCCCCTCAGTTAGGATTTGATCCTCCTTCGACATCACGCCGAATATATTCGCGAACGTTCATCTCTCAAGGGTAGCGCACACGTCTCGTGTGCTAATGCCAGTCCGGCTCGGACCGAGCGCATCCTCGCGATCGCGAACTTTCCCTCTCCATTCGCCTCGCCGTTACAGCCGAAATCCAAGAAAAAGTTGGTTTCGGCGCGACGCCGAAACTAACGCGCGAGACGCGTGTGCTACCATTCTGGATCCTATCGAATCTGCTCGAGCGAAACCGTTGGCAAATATTCCCCGAGTTCTTGCCGTTTCCACCATGCCCCGGTTTGTCGATGTTCCTCGGTCGTCGTGAAACGGTATCGATAAAAACTGCCACGAATATACCGCGGCGGCTGATCTGGAAATGGATCGTGCGCAAGCAATCCGCTCACGTCCCGCGAGCCCTCCAGGAGCCTGACGATCAGGCCGCCGAACCAGGGATTTTGACGTGGAGTTCCCAAAGCGGCGAACCACATCTGCCAATCGAGCCTTGGTTGATGCGGCGCGCACCAACCGGGCGCGCGCTTGACGTCGCCTGGTTTCCATTTGAATTCGTACGGCCGCCAGCCAATGCCGTCTGAGCTGCCTTCGATTACGATTTCGCTACGATCTTTCGTCATTACACGAAAAAGCCCGTAACCGTTCCCGATCCGAAATGGTTCGATGCGTTCGTAAATAAATGCCAGCGCGCGTGGCCATGGAGCGTCCGGTTTAAACGCAGTGACAATGAGCCAGCCATTGAGCGGCAATGTGACAACGATCACCGCGATTGCGCCGTACATCGACATGGTAGTAGCGGCCCCGAAAGCATTTGGGGTCGCATATTTTCGGCCGATTGAGGCGTCATCAATCAACAACAAACACAACGCGATCGTGAGCAGATTGAAGAAGCAATAGTTGCCGGTGACGGCAATCGCGATTTGCAGGAAAATTATCAATCCAGCGGCAATGAGCCGTGGGCGGCGCGGCGCCCAGATGAAAAGCGGAACGATGATTTCAACTGTCAGACAAAACGCGACCGAGAAATGCTTGAACCACTCCGAACTCTTGTCCGCCCACCACGCAAAGACAGTCGGCAGCGGTTGCGACCAGTAATGATAATCGAGTGCAGTGAGTGCGCTCCAATGAAATGAGTGATCCAGCCAACCCCAGGAGTCGTCGCCGCTGGTAAGCTTTACGACGCCGGACATCACCATCAATTTGAAAAGCAGCAGCTTGAGCAAAAACAGCGCAGCACGTGAGATGGGGAGCTCGGGACCACGCTTCGGCCAGAGCTGCCATGGTACGAAAAAGATCGACAAAAAGCCGGTTTCCAGCAGCAAAATGTCCCATTGAAAGCTGAGAAAAGCTTGCCCGGCAATGGTAAGAGACAGGTAAAAAACAAACAGCGCGATGAGCGAAATGACCGGAACGATTCCGGCGATGAGGAGCAACGACAACACAACGCCGCCGCCGCACAGGAAATGAAGAAAGGCGTCACTGGAGTTAAACCAGCAAAGCGTCGGGAAGAGCGAGTATGCGTGTCGGCCGAGCTGCTCATGAGCTGCCGGCAGAAATTGATTTACCGGCGAGATTCCGTTGCTGCCAATAAGCCCCTCCACTTGCACCCAAAGCGAAATGAACGCGATTAAATAAATGAGACCGAGCGCGCGAAGAAACCAGCGCCGGGCCCAAAAATACGTCGGTGGACGAACGTTTTTTCCCCAGAGCAGTCGGGTGACCGCCGAGCCGAGCTTTCGGTGACGAGCAATAATTCTGTAAGCAAGTTCGGAAACCGCCGCGAATCCGGGCAGGCGATCATAACTCCAGGCCAGCCACTTTCTGGAAGACCGGCATCGTAGCGAGTGATAGACCGCTTCAGCGGCAAAAAAGGCTTTGCCGTCCGTTTCGATGAAAGCGACGGCGCGTTTGAATTGTTCGACGGGAATTTCTGGAAATCGGCCCGCTGCTTCCTGGTAAGTGACATAATCAACATCGCCCGCGGTAATTTCGCGCCAGCGCTCGATCCAGCGCTTGCAAAAGTGACATTCGCCGTCCCAAATCATCAGCGGCTTGGCGGGCGGATTTGAAACGCGGAAGTGCATTAGCGATCCTTGACGTGGTTAGTAGAACGTTAGAGGCGAGATGTGAGAAGTGAGAAGTTTGCGGGGGAGGTTGTCGATCCACTTCTCACTTCTCACGAATTACTTCTTACCAAATCGCAAAGTCAGCCCAGACCGGCGCGTGATCTGACGGTTCCTTTCCTTTCCGCATATCGCGATCGATTCCGGCGTCCGTGCATTTCTTTGTTAATGTTTCGCTGGCCAGAATTGCGTCGATGCGCAGTCCGCGATTTTTCGGAAACGAAAGCATCCGATAATCCCACCAACTGAAAAGGCCTCCCTCTTCATGATGCAGTCGCAACGTGTCCCGGAAACCGGCGTCACATAGCTGGCTGAACGCTGCCCGCTCCCCGTCAGAGCACATGATCGCTCCCCGCCACAGCTCAGGATCGTGAACATCGATGTCCTCCGGCGCGACATTAAAATCGCCGCAAATAACCAGGCCGTTAGTATCTTCTTTCGACAAACAATCGCGCAGTCGTGAGTACCAATTTAATTTGTACTCGTATGCAGGCGAGCCGACGGCCTGTCCATTCGGCGCGTAAATCGAAAAGATGCGAATGCTGTTAACAGTGGCCGCGATAACACGCGCCTGTGGATCGACAACTTCATCGCAAAGCGATGGTCGAACATCGCGCGGTTCGGCTTTCGCAAGAATGGCAACGCCATTGTACGATTTCTCGCCATGATAGGCCGAGTGATAGCCGGCTGCTTGCAAAGCGAGCACTGGAAATTGCTCGTCGGTGCATTTGATTTCCTGCAGGCACACAACGTCCGGCTTCGTCGCCTCGAGCCAGGTGAACAGGCGATCCTGGCGTTTGCGCAGCGAATTGATGTTCCAGGAAGCGATGCGCATGCGTGGGAACGTGATCAATAAACCGTGATCACTGATCGGACCTTGACGCGCTGCCAAGGTTCATACTGATCACCGATCACAGTTCACATGTCACAATTCTAACTCCACTCCTGGGGTCGGCACAATTACTTCGGCTGTGGGAAGGTCGCCCGCCAACGTCGCTCTCATCCACTCCACCGCCGGTGGATCGCCATGCACGAGAACAATTTTTCGGGGTGAAAGTCTCTTCGCATAGTCGATCAGCGCCTCGCGGGTTGCATGCGCGCTGAATTGAAACTGTTGGATATTGCAACGTACACGCTGGGCTGGTTCGTCCGGATCGAGCGCCACATCTGCGCCCGGCCCTGCGTCCCGAAGAAGCCCGGCGGGAGATTCGGGATTGGCGTACCCCACGAAAAAAACCGAGTGCTGCGGATTTTCAACAAGACGGCGCGCAAAAATATTGGAGAGAGTTTTCGGCGTCATCATCCCGCTGGAGAGCGCGTAAATTCGTCCGGGGCGGACGGGCGCATCGTGAATTGTTTGCCCATTCAAGACGAACGGCGCTGTTTCCTCCATCAATTGCAGGCGCGCCAATTGTCGCCGGGTGATACGCGCCCGACGATCGTAAATGTCAGTCATCTTTGAACTGAGACCGCCGATATAAATTGGAAACTCCGGCAGTATTCGCTCACGCCGGAATTTATAAAACATCGCCAGCGCCTCCTGTGTTTTGCCGAGAGCGAAAACTGGAATCAGCACGCATCCGCCGCGCTTGAACGCGCCATCGATTGCTTCAGCCAGCCGGCGCTCTTCACCGGCGCGTGTCCAACCCGCAGGCTTCGCGTGATCGCCGCGCGTACTTTCCATGATCAGGATATCGACCTCTTCTTCTGGGAAAATCGCCGCTTCCATGATCGTTTGATCGTCGAAATTGACGTCGCCCGTGTAAAAGATGGTACGCCCCTCGGCGCGCAGCAGAATTCCGGCGGAGCCCAGGACATGCCCTGCATCGAAAAACTCAAATGTCAGTGCGTCTGTTTCGCGCTGTGGCGCGCGTTCGCCGGAAATCGAAATGCGTTGCCCCAGCGGACACCAATGCCAAAGGTCCGCTGCGCGATCGGTTTCGCGATGTGTAAAAAGCGGGTATGAGGTCGCACCGATCTCCTCGCGCTGCCGGGTCATCACGTTGACCGAGTTATGCAAAAGCGTATTGCCGATTTCCGCAGTCATTTCCGTCATCAAAACGCGCGCGTCTGGCTGGCGTCGCATGAGCACCGGCAATGTGCCGATGTGGTCCTGATGGGCGTGTGAGATCAAGATCGCCTCGATTTTCCGGTCCGCCATCGCCTTAAAATTCGGCAGCGCATCCTCGCCGGCGTTCTTCGGGTGCATTCCACAATCCAAGACGAGGCGGTGTCCGCCAATCTCGAGATAATACGAGTTCGCGCCGATTTCGGTCCGCCGCGTGAGATTGATGAATTTCAAGGATTGAAGCGTTGAAGCATTGAAAGGTTAAGGAGGCAAAGAGTTACAGGCATCTCATAAATAGCCCGCTCCGGCAATAGCCGAGCGTTTTTCCGCTGCGTAAAAGTTTGAAAACGAATCGAGTCCCGCGAGGGACGAAAGAAACGCTCCTTTCGCCCTGCCCGGAATCGCTTCTCTCTTATCGTCAAACTCCGGGCGTTAGAACCGCTGGGCTATGTTTAGGCAAGAGTAAGCGTAAGGTGCCACCGGAGCCTGCTCGCTTTGGCGAGGGCGCGCCGCAACGCACACCCAAGGTGGATCGGCTTCTCCGAAGACGATGCTAAAACAAATGCGGCTTCGCCGCCTGCTTCAACAACGCGTTGCGGAGAACGCGTTCCACCTACAGCAGCTCTTTGAAAACCCGCATCCAGTTGTCGCGCAGGATTTTCTCGATCTGCTCGTCGCCAAAACCGCGCTCGATCATTCGGCGTGTAAGATTTCGCGCATGCGAGTGATTGCTCAGGTCGGGAATGAAATTCGGCGTGGTAAATTTTGCAGCCAGCTCTTTTCTCGCTGACTCCGGCCACTGGCGATAAATGAATTCAAAAAAATCGAAACCAATGCCGACTCCGTTGATTCCAATTAAGTCGATGACGTGCTCGATGTGATCAATGTAACGATCGATGGTCGCCTCTTCTTTACGCGGGCTCACGAGCACGGAATTGACGCCGATCACGCCGCGCCGCTCGCCGATCATCTTGATTTGCTCGTCATTAATGTTGCGCTCGATGTCATAATACTTTCTCGCGTTTGTGTGTGAAACGATCGGCGGCTTTGCTGTAATCGCGAGAATGTCTTCAAACCCGGCGGGGTTGATATGGGCAAGATCGACAATCACGCCGAGGGCATCGCATTGCTGGACAACATCGCGCCCAAACGCGGTTAAGCCGTCGCCGGAAGACCCGCTGGGAGCAAATATGCCGCCATTACCCGCGGCATTGCGCCGGGCATGGGTCAGTCCGATCGCGCGCACGCCGAGTTCGCAAAAGGTTCGCAGCAAATTCAGATCGGTACCGAGCGGCTCGACACCTTCCATTGTAATAAGCAGCGCGATTTTGCGATCCTTTCGGGCATCAAGAATCTCCTTATAACTTTTGCAAATCGTCAAGCACCCGGAATCTTCTGCTTCCGCGTAAAGCCGGGAGACCTGATCAAGCGCCACGCGCAAGCTCATTTCCGGCATGTAGCGATCCTCGATATAAATTGCTGCGCCCAGGACGCCGATGTCGCCCGCTTCGAGCTCCGGTAAATAATCGGTGGCCAGCACGTTCCTCCGGTCGCGTTTTTCGTACAAATCCATTGGCATGTCGAAGTGAAGATCGACAATTCCATCCGCATGCAGCCGGTTGATTCGTTCTTCCATGGATTTTTCCGAAGTGGTCATGATTTTTCGAACCGCGGATTACACGGATGTCATGGACGCAAAATAATCAGAAGGCATCTCACAAACCAAAGATTTTCTGCCGTTCTCGACCTATTCGGGTTTGGAGGAGGCATCCCGCCGCGGCGGGACTGGCTTGTTGCATTCAGCCGCCCTGCCGAATGCTTTTCGGTCTGACCATAGCCCAGCGTTTTAAGGCTGGGTAATCCGGTTTGCGAATCCGTTTCGTGCGAATGAATCCGTATCACGTTTCGCACACGAATCCTTTGTATGCCTGCAAAATCAAAGAAACAGCAAATGGCCGCGGGCGCTGCGCTTGCCGCAAAGCGCGGTAAGCGGTCAAAATCATCGCTTAAAGGCGCTTCGAGGGGAATGTACAAGTCGATGAGCAAAAAAGAACTGCGCAAAATGGCCAAGACCAAGCGTAAGGGAAAGCCGACAACGACGCGCAAGAAAAAACATTAACGGCCGGCTCGACCCTCTTGAGCGGGCGCTCGCAGAGAGAGGTCAGGGAGTTTTGCTGCTGTGCGCTTGAGGCGATAACCGTCGGCCTTGGCGCCGTAACCCATGGAATACTCGACCAGGCCCGCGCCTTTTTTCCAGACAACCTTTTTGAAATGGCCCGAGCTGTGGCTGGCCAGATACGTGCATCGGTCGCCCTTCAATTCGATCGTCGTGGTCCACAGGCCCTCTTTATGGCTGAATTTACTACTGGTGATCCCGTAAATTTCGTCAGGCGCGAAATCTGGCGGCTTGTCCAACGCCGAAATCCGCTCGATCGCATTAGGCATGTTTTCCTCGTTCAGCAAAACAATCCGGTCGTCAGTAACCACGAAGTATTCCGGCTCGATTTTGCGCGCCTCCGGCGCGCGTGATTTCAGATCGACAAATTCGATTTTGAAAATCGCGCCCCATGGCATTCTCGCAATGCGCGTTGTAACCACCCGTGCCATGAGCGGGATTTCGTTTTGCGAAATGTTGTCGCCCCATTCCATTCCGCGAAAATGCGTAGAGACCGGCTTGTCGTTAGGTGCATCGAGAAATGGATTTGCCGCGTAGGCGGCGACCATCAGCAAGTTCGCGATCGTAAATATTGCGACACGAAGGCCGTTCATGGAGCCAATGTTAGAACGCGATCGCTTGACAATACATGCTGGAATTTCTCACGCGCGATGCGCCGGTCAACGCCGCGCAGGTCAGCTTAATGTCCTTGTGCGTTGCATCCAAACCGCACAGATTCGGCCCTTGGTATGAAACCATTTTCAGTCGCTGGCATCGTCCTGTTACTCGTTTCCGCGCGCGGTTCCTCCCAGGGCACTCATCCCGGCGGGATCGTTTACGGCCCGAAGGCGGCGTTTACGATCAGCGCGCCTGCCGGATGGGTCCTGGACAATAGCTCCGGAGTTGGGCAGAGGTTGCCCTGTGTGCTTTACCCGAAGGGTTCGTCATGGTCAGACGCCAGAACGATTATGTACGCCAAGATCGCCAGCACTGAATTTACAGATGCGGAAGCGTTCGTCGCCAAGGCGATCAAGGAAATGCAAAACGTGCGCGGCACACCGAAGCAAAAGATTGGGTCGGGCAAAACGGGCGACGGTCATCCGTTTTTTATCAACGAATATCCGGCGACGAAATCCTATTCCCAATGGGAACGAATCGCCTACATCCAGTTGCCGGGCGCGGTCGCTTATGTCGTACTGTCGAGCAGGGAAGAACCGAGTTACCGCAAAGATTCGCCCGCATTACGAGAAGTTCTGCAATCCTTCGCCTACATGAAGGTCGGTGATGATCAGGAAAAGCGATAAGCCGAAAGCCTTGACGTAGGGGGCAAACCGTATGTCTAAGTCTTTCGGCCCGCACCAGTCGAAGCAATCGTTGTGCGAGGTAGAACGAGTTGTCGTAGTTAGTGAACAATCACCTCGGCTTAGTGACGCCCGCGGGTTCTTTCTGCACGATCTCCATCACCTGTTTTAGGGGCTCGGCGCTAATGCTGTTTGCTCCTGTGAACGGGTGGTCAAGGATATATATCAAAACTAAGATCATTGTTATGGTTACGGTGAGGGCGGCTGTCATGACGTACTGTGCCCTAATATTTTTCATTCCGAAAAAGTACGTATACGACACTGTGATTAGGCCGCCGATCAGCAAGACCAACCAGACAGCCAATGGCACGGTGTTGTTCCCAGAAAATATTCTGAGTCGACGATACTCAGCTAGATTATTTAATCGCTTTAATGATTCGGCGTACAGCTCTCGGTTGGGAACCGATTTCTCGTCTATCTGATAGAACACTGTTATGAGCGTTGCCATTGCTCGATTGGAATGGAGGTCTATCTTTCCCTGTGCCATTCTTTTCAGTTCACCATTATAAACCGACGCAATATAATCCATTAGTCCTTGCTGTATCATTCTACCTGTTGGGTCGGGGAACACTTTCGTAATGTGAAAAATGTCATCGGCCTCGTTGGCTTCCATCTGCAGGTTCTTCGTAGCATCGTCGTATCCAGTCCACGTAACAAATACGACAAAAGCGATAACCACTGCATAAAGTAGCCCGAATGCATTAAAGATGATGGCGGCTACCTCGTGGTTCTCTTTTAGTATTTCCGCCGGATATTTTGTCCGTACAAAACGAAGTCCGGCCAATGCAACTGAAGTGGTAATAGCTGAGACAAGCAAAAACGAAACTGCTGCCGGCATATAAAGGATCCATTGCATAAGCCTGCTTTAGTTCTCGCCAAAATTCCGGTAAATTGTCGAGACAAAAGAATCGATATCAATAGGGACTTGTTGTAGTTGCGTCTCTGTGAGGCGCGCGGTGCGCGTGTTGCCAGCCCCTCAGCGGACACGCTTCGCACAGCGAAGCGGCTACAGCCGCGCGCGTGCGGCAAAGGCGCGAAACACGCGGAGCTGGCCCATATCGTATTTGCCGCCGAGCAGCGCGCTGATGTCGGTAAGTTTTCCATCGGTCACCTGCCGGAATGCGGCTGCGATTTCCTTCTCTTGCGTAGCGGTGAAAAATCGGTCTCGCGCCTGCGGGACGAGTTGGCCGCACTCGATCGCAGCGACGAGATGCCCGTAAATCGTGCTATCCACAAAGCCCCGGACGCGGGCGATCTCGTCGACCGAGTCTCCGCCGCGAAATCGGCGAAGCGTTTCTACCTGGCTGTCGTTTAAGGCCGAACGACGCCTCATCGGCCCCAGGACTTCGCGGAATGTCTGCCGCGAATTTGTCCGGAGATACTCTGTGATTTCGGCGACAAATGGTTTTGCGAAATCCTTTAGCTTTTGTTCGCCCACACCGGGGATTCGCCGGAACTCACTGATGGTTGTCGGATAAGCTCGCGCCATTTCGCGGAGCGACACGTCGGAAAAAATGACGTAGGCTGGCACATCGAGTTCGTCCGCAAGTTTGCGACGCAGCACACGCAAACGCTCAAAGAGCAGTTCGTCGCATTCGATCGCGCCGGGGCGAGCTCTTTCGGTTCTTTCCGCAATATCGATCTGCTTTGTGAGTACGATCGGCATCCGCTGGCGTAAAGCCTCCAGACCCGTTTGGGTGAGAGTTAACGTCGCGAACTTGCCGGGTGCGCATTCGATCATTCCCAACCGCAGGAGCTCGCGCCCGATCGCCTGCCAGGCGTCGCGTCTCAATTCGCGGCCAATGCCGTAGGTGGACAATTCATTGTGCCGTCGTTGCCGGATGGCCTGCGTGTCCGCGCCGGTGAGCACCTCGACAATGTGATTCAACCCAAAGCCGAACCCGCTCTTCGCTTGGACGCGATGCACACACGAGAGAAATTTTTGCGCCGGCACAGTGCCATCGAATGTCTCCCGCGGCGTGAGACAATTATCGCAGCTATTGCATGAAATCTTTAGCGGCGATCCACTTGTCTCGCCGGAGGACACCGAAGGTGACCGCCATTCTTCGCCAAAGTAGCGTAACAACGTTGCGCGCCGGCATTCGCGCGTCTCGGCGTAATGCACCATTTGCCGGAGCTGCTCACGCGCGATCCGCGCTTCGTTCTCGCTTTTTTCATCAATGAAGTGGATTTGCTTGACGACGTCGCTCGCGCTGAAAAGCAGCACACATTCGCTCGGCAATCCGTCGCGTCCTGCCCGCCCCGTTTCCTGATAATAACTCTCGATATTCTTTGGCAGATCATGGTGCACGACGAACCGCACGTTCGACTTGTTGATTCCCATTCCGAACGCGATCGTTGCCGTGATTACACGCACGTGGTCGCGCAAAAACAGCTCTTGATTCCTGGTGCGCTCCGCGGTCGTTAGACCCGCGTGATATGGCTTGGCACTTACGCCATCGTCATTCAGTCGGGCCGCAAGCGAGTCTGCGCTTTTTCTGCTCGCGCAATAAACGATGCCACTTTCGTTAGGCCGGCTGCGGATGAATGTGAGCAGTTGCTCGTACGGCGCGGATTTCGGAACCACGCGATAACTGAGATTTGGCCGATTAAAGCTGGCGACATAGCAGCGTGGATCGCGCAATTGTAACTGATGCAGAATGTCCTTGCGAACGCGCTCAGTAGCCGTGGCAGTCAACGCCATAATCGGAACTTGCGGGAAAAGCGCTCGCAATTTCGCCAGTTCGCGATATTCCGGCCGGAAATCGTGCCCCCATTCGCTGATGCAATGCGCCTCGTCGATCGCGATCTGGGCCACGTTCCAGCGCTTCGCATTCTCGAGAAAATGTTCGAGCATCAGCCGCTCCGGCGCGACGTAAAGCATCCGGTAGCCGCCGTGATGAATTCCCCGTAATCGCGCGCGCGCCTCCGTTGCGTTGAGCGCCGAATTCAAAAACGTCGCCGCAATTCCGCTCGTTTGCAGCGCATCGACTTGATCTTTCATCAGCGAAATGAGCGGCGACACCACGATTGTCAGCCCATCGCGCATCAGCGCCGGCAATTGAAAACAGAGCGACTTCCCACCGCCCGTTGGCATCAACGCGAACACATCGCGCCCCGCAAGCGCATCTTTGACGATTTCTTCCTGCAGCGGTCGAAACGCCGAATAGCCGAAATACTTTTTCAGCGCGTAAACTAAATCCATTTAAGCGTTTAACTGGACCGTCATGGAGCAATCAAACGCGGCGCTCCTTGATGGATTGTAAGATATCCGCAATCACTTCCCCGCGCGGCTTGACGCCGAGATTTCCTTTGCCGTGAATGCGGACGCTAACGGCATTCGCTTCCATATCGCGTTTTCCGATGACGAACATGGTGTGCACTTTCATCTGCTCGGCGCGTTGGATTTTGCCATTGATGTTGTCCGTGCTCTTGTCGATCTCGGCGCGGACTTGGTGCGCGCGCAGCTCATTTAAGATCGACATCGAATAATTGAGCACCTTCGCGTCATCGCCGATCGGAAGGATGCGGACCTGCTCGGGAGACAACCAGAGCGGGAAATTACCGGCGTAATGCTCGATGAGAAATCCGATGAAACGTTCGTGCGTGCCTAGCGGTGCGCGATGAATGCAGATTGGTGTCTTCTCGGTGTTGTCGCGGTCCTTATACACGAGACCGAACCGCCGCGGCTGCGCGAAATCGACCTGGTTAGTCGCGATTGAAAATTCGCGACCAATCGCGCTCCAAGCTTGTACGTCGATCTTCGGCCCATAAAACGCCGCTTCGTTCGGCACCTCGACATAATTGATGCCGGAATTTTTCAACACATTTCTCGTCATTATTTCGGTTTGCTTCCAAAGCTCCGGTTCATCGACAAACTTTTGGCCAAGCTTCGACGGATCGTGCGTCGAGAACCGCATCAGATATTTGTCGATCCCGAAGAGCTTGAAATATTTCAGATACATCCCGTTCACGGCATTGAACTCCGCTTCGAATTGCTCGGGTGTGCAGTAAATGTGCGCGTCGTTCATCTGCATCGAGCGCACTCGCATGAGACCGAACAGCTCGCCGCTCTGCTCGTAGCGGTAACAGGTTCCATACTCCGCCAGCCGCAGTGGGAGATCGCGATAACTGCGAGGAACTGCCGCAAACAACTTATGATGATGCGGGCAATTCATCGCCTTGAGGTAATAGCGATCGCCCAGCTTTTGAAAGATTTGTTCGACCACGGCGTCGGCGTCAGTGGAGTGATCGAAACCGACTAGCAACTCGATATCCGCGATAATCGCGTCCTTTTCG
>JBIOVE010000173.1:0-3105 GCA_044867565.1 Candidatus Udaeobacter sp.
GACGCTCGATACGATGTTCAACCGCTTCCAGGATAACCTCGAGCAGCTTGACGGCCATATGTTGGAAATCAGTCGGGAGTTTCGCAATCAATCCGACCTCGACCTCGGTCCGATCCTTCCATTCGACGAAATGTTTGCGGGCTATGATCCCTCCGCACATGCCACTGATGATTTTTTTCAGAACAAACTGGCCTTCACGGTTCTTCTAAATTTCCCGCTGACTACGCTCCAGGAGCGGCTCGCTGAAGGAGATAGGTGGTCGCGCCGCCAGTGGGCCGAAGCGAGGCTGGCGCAAAGGTTCTCGAAGCGAATACCCGCCGAAGTGAATTTGACAATTGCTCAAGCGATATCAGATGCCGAGCGCTATATCGCCGAGTACAATATCTGGATGCATCACGTGGTGGACGCAAACGGAACCCGGCTTTTTCCGCCCAAGCTGCGACTGCTTTCTCATTGGAACCTGCGCGATGAGATTAAGGCCGACTACAGTGATCCAACGAACGGTCTGGCCAAACAACGCCTGATACAGAAGGTGATGGAGCACATAGTCAACCAGACGATCCCTGCAATAGTCGTCAACAATCCAAGCGTTGACTGGAATCCCTACTCCAACGAAGTAAAGCCTGCCGCGGTAAAAGACGCTAATGATGCGCCGCCCGATAGTGGCGCAAAGAGCGGTGGTGCTTCATCTAACTCACCCGAACCAAACACGCGGTACGCCAAGTTGCTCGGAACGTTCCAAGCCGCCCGAAAGGCCGATCCCTATTCTCCGACGGCGCCCACGCTAATCGCGCGGAGCTTCGACGAAAACCGCGAGCTGCCGGAGGCGCGCGTGAAAGCGATGCTCGAGCAGGTGCTTTCGTCGCCGCTCGTACCACAGGTCGCGAAGTTAATTGAGGCGCGTCTCGGCAGATCGCTTGAGCCGTTCGATATCTGGTATGACGGCTTTCGGGCGCGCGGACCTTACAGCGAAACGCAGCTTGATGAGATCGTGGCGAAAAAATATCCGACCGCCGAGGCGTACAAGAAAGATATTCCGAATTTACTGAGACAGCTCGGATTTTCGGCGGCGCGGGCGGAGTACCTGGCCAATAACATTATCGTTGATCCGGCGCGGGGATCGGGCCACGCACTCGGCGCCAGTATGCGGTCGGCTAAGGCACACCTACGCACGCGCGTCGGCAAAGGCGGGATGGACTATAAGGGATTTAATATTGCCGTGCATGAAATGGGCCACAACGTCGAACAGACCTTCTCGCTAAACAATATCGATTACACGCTACTAAAAGGCGTGCCCAACGCAGCCTTCACCGAGGCGCTCGCCTTTGTTTTCCAAAACCACGATCTGGAATTGCTCGGACTCAGCAAACCCGATTCCGAGAGTCAGGCACTGAAAACACTGAAGGATTTCTGGAATACTTACGAGATTGCCGGGGTCGCGTTGGTTGACATGGCAGTCTGGCACTGGATGTATGAGCATCCAGACGCTACGCCCGCAGCGCTAAGAGATGCCACGGCTAAAATCTCACGGGAAATTTGGAACAAGTACTATGCGCCTGTATTCAAGAAACGTGACGTCGAATTGCTGGGCATCTACTCGCACATGATCAATTACCCTCTCTATCTTCCCGATTATCCAATCGGACATATGATTGCATTCCAGATCGAAGAGCAAATGGAAAAGGCTGGTAGCCTCGGAACGGAGTTTGAGCGGATGGCGAAGATCGGAAGCGTCGCTCCTGATATCTGGATGAAAACGGCGACGGGTGCACCGGTAGGACCCGAAGCGCTTTTGACGTCCACACGGAACGCTTTGGCGAAGATTAACCGCAGCGGTCAGCGGTGAATAGCATCTCAACAACGACGGAAATGAGTAGGATATTAACCGGAGGTGAAACATGGGGAGATTCATGAGGCTTATACTGGCTCTGCTCTTTGCAGCAGGACCAACAGTCGTTCTTGCACAGGAGGAATTTGTAACGCCAGGCGAGAATCTCGTCGTCGAAGGCGTTCCGAACATTCCTGTAGCAATGGCTGAAGAGATCGACCGCTACACCGAATTCCGCTTCGCCGGTCTTTCAAACTGGCATCCGACCCGGCGCGAAATGCTTATTCGCACTCGCTTGGCCGAAACAAATCAAATCCATCTTGTAAAATTTCCCGGTGGTGCGCGCACGCAGCTAACGTTTTTCAAAGACAGCGTGGCCGGCGCAAACTACCAACCGACGCGCGGCGATTATTTCGTTTTCAGTAAAGCTGTCGGCGGCAACGAGAATTATCAAAAATACCGTTACGATTTTGCCACTGGCGCTGTAACGCTCTTAACCGATGGCAAATCCAGAAATACTGGTGGTGTCTGGTCAAACGCGGGCGACAAGTACGCTTATGAATCCACTCGTCGCAACGGCGAAGACGTAGATATTTGGGTTGTGAATCCCGCAGATCCGAAGTCAGATCGAGTGGTCGCAGAACTTAAAGGCAACGGTTGGGGCGTGTATGAATTCTCCCCCGACGACAAGCAAATGCTCGTTGGTGAGTACATCTCCGCGAATGAAAGCTACATCTGGTTGATGGACGCGGCGACGGGTAACAAAACGCTGATCACGCCCAAAGGCGAAGCCGAAAAAGTTCTCTATGGCGCGGCTCAGTTCAGCAAGGATGGTAAAGGCATTTACGTCACCGCAGATCGCGATTCGGAATTTCAAAGGCTTGCCTACATTGATCTGGCGACGAAGAAGCACACTTATCTGACTTCAACGATAAATTGGGACGTGGACTTCTTTGCGCTCTCGTGGGACGGTAAAACAATCGCTTTTGTAACTAATGAAGACGGCCTGAGTGTGCTTCATCTGTTTGACACCGCGCGCCGCAAAGAACTACCTGCCCCGAAATTGCCGGCAGGAGTGATCGGCTCGCTCGAATGGCACAAGAACAATCGCGATCTGGGTTTCGGCCTGCAGTCGGCGCGCAGCCCCTACGATACTTATTCGCTCGATGTAAAAACCGGAAAGATTGAGCGCTGGACTGAAAGCGAAACAGGGGGTATCAGTACGCAGAATTTTTCTTTGCCGGAAGTCGTGCGCTGGAAAACTTTCGACGGCAAAA
>JBIOVE010000174.1:0-8067 GCA_044867565.1 Candidatus Udaeobacter sp.
GGTTATCTCGGTTTCGTTGTGCAAATCGAAGAAACCAAGAACGAAGGCGGCAATTTGGTGCTGCAAATTTATACCGAGGAGAGCCGGCGCCTGATCGGGCGCGATGGTGAAACGCTCGAGGCCATCCAGTTTTTGTTAAATCGGTTGCTGCAAGCCAAAGACAAGGATGCTGAAAAAGTGATCGTCGATTGCGAGCACTACCGTTCCATGCGCGAAGATCGCATCGTGCAGCGCGTCCGAGAATTGGCAGAGCGTGTGCGCATCACCGGCCGTTCGCTGCAGCTCGAGCCGATGAATTCCTATGAACGGCGTCTCGTCCACAACGCTTTCAAAGACGATCCCGACGTGGCGACCTGGAGCCCGTCCGATTCTGCGCGCATCAAGCAAATCACGCTGCTTAAACGCCAGCGAAAAAAAGAGACCGCGCAGAAAGGATAGGTGGATCGACCGCTCCGCGGACGATGCCAAAATTATGCGGCTTCGCCGCCATTATTAACATCGAGCAAGGGACTGCTCGATCCACCCTAATCCGCCCGAAACCGCGCGGCCTCTCTTTGTTCTCCGGGGTGTATCTCCGGTCGCCAGCGAAACTTTTGCTGCAGCGGATTGAATTTTCCTTCGACCGCGTCCGCGATGATCTCGCCCAGGACCGGCGCGAACTTAAAGCCGTGTCCGCTGTCGCCTGCTGCGACAATTAACCCCGGACGCTCTGGATCGGGCGCAATCCAAAAATGTCCATCGTTTGCGTCGCAATACATGCAGATGCGCGAGTAAACGATCGGCGCATCTGCCAACGCCGGAAACGTCGATGATAAAAACTCGCGCAGCTTCTTTTCTTCGTCCGGAGTGACGGCGCGTTGCGGAGATTCGGGAGACATTTGCCGGCCAGGACCGTGATTTGCGATTTTCACCACGCCCTCGCGGTTCAGCGGAAAACCATAATAGCCAGTCGTCGAAATATCGGCGCCGAAAACTGGGAACCGTTCCGGTGCGAAGAGTTCAAGTTGCTGGGGTTGCAGATGAAAGACCGGTTGCCCACTCGCCCGAAAAAACTTTCGCGTGAACGGTAAAACGTAAGGTGTCCACGCGCCGACAGCTGTTACGACGAAATCGCCGGCGATCCGCCCTCCATCGTCGAGCACGATTCCTTTCACACGCTCATCACCTTCATCCAACTGGGAAAACCTGATGCTTTCGCGCAGTTCAACGCCGGTGGATTTCGCGCGCTCAATCAATGTCGCAACGACGCGACTGCTCTCCACATAGCCTGCTTCCAGTTCAAGAACGCCATCCTGATAGCGTTCGGGATTCCAAGCCGGAAACTGCTTCCACAGTTGCGCCGAGTTCATGCGCTCAATCTTGTGTCCGCGTTGTCCTAATATCTTAAAACTCTCGTATTCGAAATCGCCCGGCTTCATTTGCTGCTGTCGCACGAACATCACGCCAATCTCGTGGTACAGCTCGACCCCGAATGCCTTATTCCACTCACGCCAGAGTTTGATCGAGCGTTCGGCTAGTTCGGTGTATTCCTCGTCCGGGCCGTAAGCCGCGCGAACCGCTTTGCTGATATCAGTCGAGGCAGCCAGCGGATGCGGCAGCGGTCCCGGGTCGACAAGAATGACCTTGTGGCCACGTTTCGTTAATTCGATCGCAGCTGTCACGCCATTAATTCCCGCGCCAACGACGATGATTTTCGACATGTTTGGAACAGCGCACGTTGCAGCGGCGCTCGTGTCAAGCGCCGATGTGGTTATCGACCAAAGCTCGACGTACGCATGCTCGGCATGCGCTAGGCCGATACTCGCAGCGCGCGTTCCCGTTCGAGCAGGGTCGGATGCGAGTAATAAAATCTGCTATAGAGCGGATTCGGAGTTAGATTGCTAAGGTTTTTTTCGCTCAACTTGCGCAGCGCTTGAATAAGCGACTGCGCCTCTCCCGTTGTCGCACGTGCGAATGCATCCGCCTCGTATTCGAACCGGCGCGACCAGATGTGAACGACCGGCGAAATCCAGAAACTTATCGTCCCAGCCAGTAGCGCAAAGAGCAGCATCGCAGGAACGACATTCGCGGCGGCAACGCCACCCTGATGCTCGAAACCGAACGCGCGATAAAACGATTGCTGACGCGCCAGCCACGCGATCGCGGCGAAGGCCAGAAGGACACCAGCAATGGAAACGGCGAGCAACTTTATTACGTGCCGCTTTTTGTAATGCCCAATTTCATGTGCGAGCACGGATTCCAGTTCCGGCTCGGTGAGTTGCATGATGAGTGTATCGAACAGGACGATTTTTCGAAAACGCCCGAATCCGGTGAAGAAGGCATTAGAGTGGCGCGAGCGTTTGCTGCCATCTATTATCTCGATGCTGCGCGTGGGAAAATGAGTGCGCTGCGCGAGTGCAAACAAGCGCTCCCGCAACGTTCCTTCCGGCAGCGGTGTGAACTTGTTGAAGAGCGGCATGATGATCGCCGGTGCGACGAGCAGCACGAGCAATTGAAACGCAATGACAACCGCCGCCGCCCAGAGCCACCAGTTTGCGCCGGTCCACTCGATCAGTTTCAATACCACCGCAAGCAGTGGATAACCGAGTAATAGCGCCAGCAGAAGTCCTTTCACCCGATCCAGCATCCACGTGTTTATCGTCGTGGTGTTAAAACCGAATCGCTGTTCGAGCTTGAATTGCTCGTACCACGCGAAGGGCAATCCGAGCAGGCCCAACGCGATGCCCACAAAGAAGAGGAAACCACCCGTCGCCCAGATCGACGTGCCGAAGCTCGCGCTGAATCTTCCAAACGCCCAAGGCAACACACCGCTAAAAACCGCTGCGATGAGCACCACGGCATCGAACACGCCGGTGGTATCTCCAAAGCGGCTCTTGGCCACCGTATAATCAACCGAACGGCGATACGTCGCCTCATCAATGATTCCACGAAATGCAGGGGGCACTTCATTCCCGTGCGAGAGGACGTAACGTTGGTTCAGTCGGCTCAGCCACAGCTCAGCGACGACTCGCGCCAGAATCAGAACCAAAGCAATGATGGCGAACGGCGGCATGAAAGCCATTGTACTTCTGCTCCTTTCGCGTGCTGGTGTACCCCCAAATCACGCACCGAACTCGAAAATGATCTTACCGCTGCGTTTGCCTTGTGCAGCGCGCGCAACCGCAGCCTTGGCTTCGGCTAGCCGATAAGCTTTCTCCACCTTCGTCTTGAGCAGTCCGCGTTTCGCCATTTCAAAAAGCGGGCGAAACGCGTCCATGCGCTCCTGCATCGTTGCATTGTCGTACCATTTGTTGATCCAAATCCCGCGGAAGCGCAGATCCTTA
Source organism: Candidatus Udaeobacter sp. (assembly GCA_044867565.1). GTDB lineage: Bacteria > Verrucomicrobiota > Verrucomicrobiia > Chthoniobacterales > UBA10450 > Udaeobacter. The sequence continues at coordinate 3,324 of JBIOVE010000174.1, forward strand.
AAAATGAGCAAGCCATTCGGAATTTTCAGCGGTTGCAAGCTCATCGCGCCAAACGTGACCATGGTCGATCCAGGCGCGAGGCAATTTGCCAGACGTAATGCGCTCTCGCCGCCGACTGCGTTTAATCCCAAACGAATCTGCGCGCCGGCGGTCGCATTTTTGACTTCCTCGCGAAGATGTTCTCCATCGATAAGCACGACGTTGCCGCCTTCAGCGCGCAATTCATCGATCAGTTCCTCACGGCGAACCATATTTACCGTTTTGTAACCCAACTCGCGCGCGATTTGAATTACCGCACGGCCTGCCGCGGAATTCGCCGCATTTTGGATGACCCAGTCCCCTTTCTTGAGATCGACATAATCATGAAGCAAACGCCACGCCGTCATCGGATTGATTTTCAACATGGCTGCATGAACCGGATCGATCTCCGGCGGAACGGCCACCAGCTCGCTCACTTTCACCGCAACGGCCTCTCGCCACGTGCCGAGATTGTGCGGCAGAATAACAAGGGTGCCGACGGGGATTGTCGACGCGTTCGCGCCGGCATCGACAACTACTCCTGCGCCTTCGAATCCAGGTGTCGCGGGAAGTTGCGTTCGCACGGGATATTTTCCCTCGATCGCATTCAGGTCCGCCGGATTAATCGGCGCGGCGCGCATTTGCACCAGCGCTTCACCCGCGGCAGGTGTCGGCCATTGCTGCGATTCGATGTGTAACACGTCCGCCGGATTTCCGTGCCTTTCATAAACCGCTGCGTTTATACTTTTGTTCATCAATGTCCTCGCCACGGCATCCTCACGCTTCCACAAACAATCTGCAAACTCGCCACGGGACGAGTCCGTCCGTCTGGCGGACCGGTGCACGGATCGCGCTGTTTGGCCTCGCCATTAATGTGTTGCTGGGAGCCGTGAAAATTCTCGCTGGTGTATTCGGCCACGCCTACGTGCTGATCGCGGACGGAATTGAATCTGCTCTGGATGTAGGCGGTTCGATTGTGATCTGGGGCGGATTGACAGTTGCAGCGCGCCCGCCGGACAGGACTCATCCCTACGGTCACGGCAAAGCCGAGCCGATCGCTGCGGTGGTTGTTGCGGTTGGAGTGTTGTCTGCCGCGCTTGGTCTGGCCATTCAAAGTGTGCGCGAGATTTTTCTGCCGCATCACGCACCGGCCCCTTACACGCTCGTGGTCCTGATTGGCGCCGTGATCGTAAAGGAAACTTTGTATCGATATGTCATGCGGTTTGGGCGAAAGATGGAAAGCACGGCAATTCAAACCGACGCCTGGCATCATCGAATCGATGCCATGACTTCGATCGCCGCGTTTATCGGCATCTCTGTCGCACTTATCGGCGGCGAGGCATGGCAAAGCGCGGACAACTGGGCCGCGCTCTTTTCCTGCGCGCTCATCGGCGCGAACGGCTATCGCCTGCTGCGCCCCGCCTTGTTCGAGATCATGGATACCGCGCCACGCGGTAAAATTGTCAGGTCCATTCGCCGGGCCGCGAGATCGGTCCCTGGCGTGATTGAGGTTGAAAAATGCCGTGCCCGCAAAATGGGGTTGGATTTTTATGTCGATCTCCATGTCGGAGTGGACGGCGGTATTTCCGTGCATGAAGGGCACGAGATTGCGCATCAGGTAAAAAGGGCAATCCAGCAAAGCGATAAACGCATTGCGGACGTGCTAGTGCATATCGAGCCAGCACGGTAGAGTTGTCCTGTAGCCCCGTCGCTGTGCGACGCGCGGCGCTGACGTGCCATGCAATCCATTGGGTGGCGCGGTTGCTATGCGATGTACTTCGCGCTTCCCGAAGGGAAGGGTTAAAGCTTCCGGATCACATCGAAAAGGGCATTCGCCAACGTCTTGCGCACGTCCGCAATCCTTTTCGCGAACTGAACCAGGCGTGGGACGCGATTTGGATGCGCAAGAAAGTACCTCGCCAGCTTCGGCATGCCAGTTCGCTGCCGTTCGATGTCGAACAGGACATTCGCTGGTGCCGGAAAAAGTTCGCGTGGTGTATCGCTAATTACGCGGAGCGAAAGCAGCGGAACCCCGTGTGCAGCGCAGGCACGCGCAATGAACTCCGTCTCCATGTCCACCGCCACCGCTCCCGATGTGAGCGCAAGTTTGTTTCGCCCCTCACTGGAATCTATCAGCGCAGGCACCGTCAGAAGGTCAGCGACATGAAGCGGCAAACTCGAAAGCGATGAGCGATTTTCAGTCGGATCAATCGTCGAAAAATTTCTCGCCAGCAACAGATCACCGACTTGCAGTTGATCATTGAGCGCTCCTGCAAAGCCGGCGCTAATCAAACAATCGAGTTGCTGACGCTGCAGAAATTGTCCCAGTCGCTGTTGGCAAATTTTTGCTCCGACGCCGGTATGAAGGACTTCAACCGTTCGATCATCGATCTTGCCGCGAATTATTGGGATGCCATTGCGATCGCCTCGTGATTTACTGCCTAACGAGTGCAGGAATTCCCGACTTTCCGCCGATAAAGCAAACGTAACCGCAATCATCAGCTCATTTGCTCGCAACAGTTCTTTCCCATCAATCGTTTTTGGGTGCCGCCTCGATGATTTGCACAACGAAACTCTTCTTCTCCGCTGTGGCCGGGATCGGCGCTCCCGGTGCTCCCTCTGTTGTAGTTGGGGTCGGGGACCCGGGCGCTCCCCCTTCAATCGATGCAATTCCGCCGCGAAATTCCGGTTCGCGATTAGATGGAAGATCGACAAGGACACCAATGTGATGCTCGTCCGGGAGTCCCTTCGTCGCGGAACCGCCCAGCCGCCCGGCCAGCGTCGCAACTTCATTAGCCACAGCATCCAGCCGGCCCGGTGTGACCGAAATTGTGATCTCGCTTACACCTAACAATGGCTGAGGCGTGAGCGCCGCCGTGGCAGCGTGCTCGAGCGATTTTGTTATTTGCTCGCGCGTTTGCGCTTCGAGCAGCGCCCGATTCGGGTTCTTACTTTCGTGTCGCGCGATGATCCAAAGCCCTACCCCGACATTGACAGCCATGAGAACGATAAACGCCGCGCCGACGCGAAGCGCCATTTTGCGACCCTGCTCGGTCACGTCCGCCTGGGTCGGCAGGAAAACCTCGCCAGAATTGTCGCGGATACCCGCGTGAATCCGTCGTGCGACCGCCAGCTCGCGTTGCAATTGCTGATCTGAAATCAATTGCCTCTCCAGCGCTGCGCGTTCCGCCGCTGGCAATCGGCCGTCGAGGTAATCGAAAAGTTTGTCCGGATTCATTGTTGGCGACCGAGGAAAGCGTGACGCCAGAGACGTTCACACGCAACGCCGAAGTGAACGAGATAAAGCTGAGCTACCGCTGGCGGGAGCGAGCGTGGCTTCCAGTTTACCGCCGGCAGCATGAACAATGAACATGCTAAACAGAAACAGCAGCAAACACAAAACAGGGTTCGCAGGCGACACGCCCGCCGCTACAGCAAACGCAAATGCTGGCTCGACTTTCCAACGCATGATCATACTCTGGCAACTCGATGGAATTTCCCAGGAGAGAATTGGAAACGCTCTGGTGCCCGTGGCGGGTCGAATATTTCGAGCGCGAAAAACCGAACGCGGATTTTCTCGAGGCGGCGGCTCGGGCGAGTGATGACGCCGCCCACCTGGTGATCACGCGCCGCAAGAATGCGTTCCTGATGATGAACCGCTATCCGTACACGGTCGGTCATTTGATGGCGGTGCCATATCGTAAGACGGCTGATATCTCTTCGCTTGGCGAAAATGAAATTGTTGAGCTTTGGAATTTGGTGGCGCACGCGCAGGCGCTGCTGCGCGCTGCGACAAAGGCGCAAGGGTTTAACATCGGTTTGAATCTTGGCGAATGCGCAGGAGCGGGCATTGTCGATTACTTGCATATCCACATCGTGCCGCGCTGGAGCGGCGACACGAATTTCATGCCGATCCTTTCTGGCACGCGCATGCTCTCGGAAGGGTTGCGTGCGCTTTATGATAAGTTGATCGAAGCGCAGTCGAAGATCGCGTAACGCAGGCTTCCAGCCCGCGACCGGGCAGGATGCCCGATTGACGGAACAGGCTGGAAGCCTGTGTTACACTCGCAGGAAATGACTTCGCAGGATAACAAAGCCCGGGGAACGCATGAACGGATGGGTTGAGGCGCCGCCGCCAAGAAGGGGATTGGGCTGTTTCGCCAGAGGCTGTCTCATCCTTCTTGCTTTTGCGGCCGTACTGGCCATCGCGTGTTTCGGCGGTTTGTATTGGGGTTTACAGCGTCATTCGGCGCTAGTGCACGGTATTTATTGGCTGGCGAAAACGCATTCGATTGCGGAAGCGCCGGCACCAGTTCCTGAATTCACCGCTTCGGATGAGCAAATTCAAGCGGTCCAGGAGCGGTGGCAGGATTTTGAACAGAAAAAGCGTGCAGGTCAGCCGGCCGAAATCGAACTGACGGCAGACGATATTAATACTTTGATCGCCGCGAATCGGGACGCGCGCTGGAAAGCTTTTGTATCGATGGAGGAGAATCTGCTGCGCATCCAGACGAGCGTTCCGCTTGGCGAATTTTTTGGTCCGTCCCGCTATTATTTCAACGGCGACATGACGGTGCAATCAAATGGTGCACAATCTCTGGAACATCCGCAATTGAACCGGATCGTTGTGAACAATGAGCCGGTCCCGAAGGACCTTTTGGATTGGAAATATCATTCGCGCCAGCTGCGCGAATATCTCGCTGATTACCGGGACAGTTACGACGTC
>JBIOVE010000175.1:0-3481 GCA_044867565.1 Candidatus Udaeobacter sp.
TTTGCAACAATCTCGCAAAGTTTTTCAAACGCAGTCATTCTGAGCGAAGCCCGTTCGACTCCCTCCGGTCGCTCAGGGTAAACTCCGCGGAGTCGAAGAATCCCGCAGCGTCACGTTTCGGTTTCATCACGGGATCCTCGACTTCGCTCGGAATGACATTCAAATGCGCCAGAGCGACCGATGCGTGCCGAACTCGGAAATTTCGCCGGAGGATTTCCTGCTGACGTAAATGGTGATTGCAGTCACGCTGACGAGAGTGCCCACAAAAACGAAGGCAACCAGCCAGGAAGGAATGTGTCCGATGCGCAGCGCCTGGTAAAACGAGGGCAGGTCGTCGATCGGCGCGCTCGCGTGCAAGAATATTTTCGTTACCCACGCGATCATGATGAGAATGAAAATGAAAACATAATTGCGTTTCAATCGTCGCCCGACCGCTTCCAGTTTGCTGATTTTGAAGCAGGGCAAAATCAAATCTTCGCAAACGAGCTTTTTCCATTCGCCCTGCAGCATTTCGCGATTCTCCATCACCATGGGGACAAGGAAATGCGCTTCGAGCATGCGGACACGCGCACGAAACGCGTCGTAGAAGCGGTAACGGCGCGCCTCGATCCAGAGCATCGCCCAAACGATGGCGAGATTAAAAAAGAAAATGATGTGCGGGACTTCGCGCGTGGTAAAGGCAATCGTGATGATGGCGGTGCTGCTGGTAATCGCCCAGTTAGTGGTAATGTCGAGCCGCTGACGCCAGACCATAATCCGGCCCATTTCGCCGCGATAAAAATGCGACATCGCGTTGACGTATCCCGGATCGTAAATGCTGCGCTGCAACGAGAGGGTCGCTTCCTCGTTCGACTCGTTTAATATCTTTTCAGGTGCCACGGTTATCGGATTAACTGGATAACTGGCTTTGCCCGGATAATCCAAATAAATCTCTCTCTGCCATTCATGGCTATTGCGCTGGCTGATCTTCTAGATGAAAAGCAGGTGATCGTGCGATTGCGGTCTCGAAAACCGGCAAACACTCTGCGCGAGATCGTTCAATTGCTTGCCGGGAACGGGAAGATCGATCAGCCGGAAAAATTTCTCGAACAGGTGCTCGCGCGCGAGCAGGCGCACCCCAGCGTGGTGGAACACGGCGTTGCCTTTCCCCATGCGCGCACCGATTTGGTCGATGAAATCATTCTTGGCATCGGACGCAGTCGCGCCGGCATTGCTTTTGGCCAAAATGGAGTGCGCGCTCACCTCATTTTCGTAATCGGGGTGCCGCAGCAGTTGGTCAATGATTACCTGATCTGCGTGGGCACCTTGGCACGGCTGGTGAAAGATGATGCGATACGATCGCGTCTGCTTCGCGCCGAAACTCCATTCGAGCTTCTGGACGCGCTAAGACCAGAGACAAACCAACCCTAACGACGGGCGTGTCGCCCCGCAGATCCAAATCTGTTTGCAAGCCGACACGGCTGCCACTACGCAATCAGCGCACACCCGCCGAGCGACGTTTGGCGCGACTTCTCGCAGATTTCTGCGCCCCGCTCTTTGCGCCCACTTTTGTTCCGCCAATCTGAATGTTTTCGCCGGGTCGCGATGGCGGCGCCTGTGGACGAAGCGATCGGCGCCGATACACGGTTTTACGTCCTGCCATACTTTAACTTCGAAGCTCGGCGTTTAAAGGAGCGCAGAAAACTTGTAGGGAGGCGCTTCACCCACCCTGTCCTAAAATTTGGCAAACGATGCGGTTGCCCCACGATCGTCAATCTTACGCGGTGAGCGCTTCCGCGACGGGTTCGGGCACCACGCGTTTGGTCATTCGGTATCGCCAGATCGCAAGGCCTGCTTCCTTGTCATTCCGAGCGGAGTCGAGGAATTCTCTTATTGTTCGCCCGGCCGCGCCCGCTACACCGTGCCTCAGCCGGGATCACCGGCCCCGGCTACAGCGCTACGTTGCGACGCGCTCGCTTTTCATTTCGCCCGTCGGAGTGACTGCGCCCTTGCTCATTCGGTATCGCCAGATCGCAAACGCGACGAACAGAAGATCGAGAACGACAAATATCGCGACGTAGGTTTCACCGCCGATGCCGAACCCGTAGCTGTGCAGACCCTTGCCGAGAACAAAATTCACGCCATACCAAGCCATGAGGATCGCGAGGAAACAAACCACGCTCGCCACCACTAAACCAAACTCGCTCCACCAGCCGGCGAGGCGCCCATGCAAGGCCACGATGTAACAAAGCAAAGCGATCAGCGCCCAAGTCTCCTTGGGATCCCAGCCCCAGAACCTGCCCCAGGAATAATTCGCCCAGACGCCGCCGAGAATCGTGCCGGCAGCGAGCAAAAGCACACCAAGCTGGAGCACCCGATAGAGCCAGAAGTGCATTGGCGCGTCCGCGCTCGCCGCTGCGGGATTGCGCGCGTAACGCCAGAGCAGAATGTGACCAAAGCCCATGGCCAAGGCGAATGCCGCATAGCTCAAGGTGATTGTGAGCACATGAATGGTGAGCCAGAAATTATCGCGCAATACGGGAACAAGCGGATCGATGCTCGACGGCATCGCGATCGGCATTTGATGCACGAGCAACAGCGCGATTAGCGTCACCGGCAACGCGGCCAGCAAATACACCGGCGTCCGGTAACGCGCGAAAAAAATCATCCCGAAAAGAGAGACGGCGAACGATACCCAGATGATCGATTCATACATGTTTGTGACCGGCGGCCGGCCCGCGATCATGCAGCGCATTACAATTCCAGCCGTTTGAAACGCCAGACCAAGGAGCGCAATCGCCATGCCGACGTTTTGCAGTGCGCCTCCGCGCTTGCGTAGGTGGGCGATGATTAAGATTACGAGGGCAATCCCGTAACACCAGATCGCGCGATAAAACCCTTCGAAATGATTGTAGAAATATTCGAGACGCAATTCGCGGTCCTGCGGATAAATCGATGGGCTGAGGGCTCGTAAATTGTCGCGCAACTGACGCGCGGCGGAGCTGAAATTGAATGCATCGGCCTGCGTATAAGCGCGCGTCATCTTTGTCAGTTCGGACAGGGTAGGAGCGAACTGCGTCTCGTCATAATAAGCCGCAACCGCCGCTGGATCGGGCACCACCCACGTATCCGTGTCGCCCCGCGGCGCTGGAACGATGAGCAATGCGTTTCCATTCATCACATTTCCGAGCAACGCCAATCGGTCGTTTACGCTGAGCGCTTCTTGCTGAATCCGGTTGAGCGGTTTCTCTGCGCGCTTAAGCGCGCGCGCCTCGTTCGCGATCCGCTGCAGCTCCGGTGAGCTGGTCAACTGCACAAACGAAAATCTTCGCTGCGCCTTATCGAGCCCGAGCTGCTCGATTAGTTGGCCTAACGAAATCAGCACCATTGGCTCGGTTTTCCAATCGCGCGTGCCGAGCAACGCCGACAAAACAAAATCGTTCGGCTGCCATTTGCAGCCCGCTTTATCGGTATATGTCGAACGTCCAGTAATCCGGATCAC
>JBIOVE010000176.1:0-3468 GCA_044867565.1 Candidatus Udaeobacter sp.
CTGCGTCTTGATATTACCGAAGGAGCGCGGCTGACACTGGGAACGATTGTCTTTGATGGAAATGCGCGGGAGCCAGCCGACAAGCTCTTCGAGTATATGGTCGGGCCGACGCGCGAGCGCTATTCAAAGCTAGAAAAAAAGTTGCCCTTTGTTGCCGCCGACATGCAGGAGGGCGCGAACCTGGTGTACCGGTTGTATGTCGCAGAAGGTTTTTTGGATGCTGTGATCGATCCGCCGCGTTACACATTTCACCAGGCAAGCAATCAGGTGCATGTGGTCGTCCCGATTCACGAAGGACAGCAATATTTCTTCGGGAACGTCTCGTTTGGCGGGCAGACGGTTTACGACGCGGAAACATTGCGCGGACAGATGCTCGATCTCCTGGGGAAGCCCTATACCGACGCGCGAGTAGCCGATATTCCGCGGCGTCTTCAGGCATACTTCAAGACGCGCGGTTATTACGATGTCAAGGTGACGGCCAGTGGCGCGCCGGAGGAGGCCGTGAATGGTCGAGTGCCCGTGCAAATCAGCATTGCAGCAGGACCGGTTTACCATTTCGATGGCGTCACGGTCAGCGGCCTTCAGCGACTGCGTCCGAGTTTTGTCATCAAGCGCTTTAGTAAGCTGGAAGGCAAAACGTATAGCCCGGACGTTCTCGATGAGCGATTTCGCACGCTGATGAAGACCGGGCTTTTCAATATCCTTCAAATCAAGCCGGTCCCTGTCGATGGACATCTGTTGCGACTGGATGTCTCGGCCGAGGAAGCCAAGAGCAAAGAATTCGGTTTTTGGATCGGATACGGCACGTTTGAGGGCGGAATTGCCGGCGTGCAATATCGCGATCGCGATCTTTTCGGTTACGGCCGGCCGCTCACCACATCGGTTGAGGTTTCACAGCGAGGATACAGAGGGGAGATTTTGTATGAGGATCCGTTTTTCTTTGACACGGATTTCTCCTTCAAAGCTCGCCTGGCCGCGTTCACTTTCGCTTTCGATGGCTATACGAAATTTGAAGTGGGCGGACGGCTCGAACTCGCGCGAAAAATTACAAAGAACGATGAAGCCGGCGTGATCTTCGCTGTTCGGCATGTCAAAATAATCGATGCCGACATCAAGCCAATCTTCCTCGGAGACCAGAATTACCTTGTGAATACTCTCGGCTTCACGAATACGCTTGATATGCGGGAGAGTCCCTTCGTGACCCCGCGCGGATTTCTGATCAATAATACATTGGATTTGGCGTCGAGCGCGTTCGGAAGCGACATCGAATTTATCCGCGGTACGATGCGCGTCGGCTACTATCTTCCTTTTGGACCAAAAGTGCTCACGCCTGGAGTGGTGGAAGATAAACCGGGCACTCCTTTACAACGCTGGTTCCAGCAGTCCTCGATCGCATTCGGCGCTCGCGCCGGCATTATTCACTCACTCACGGTGAGCGGTTCTGCGGAAGCGACCGCAATTCCCATCGACGAACGGTTTTTCAATGGCGGCGCCGATACCGTGCGTAGTTTTGGCGAGCGGGATCTTGGTCCACACGATCGAAAGGGCCATCCCCTCGGGGGCGAATTTTTTACCGTGTTTAACATCGAGTACACTTTCCCAATTCTTGGGGAACTCCAGGGAGCGATCTTCACCGACGCAGGCAATCTGCTGCCGACATCGGAACAACCCGGTCTGAACGACATGCGCTATGCTATCGGTGCGGGATTGCGCTATAAATTACCGGTCGGGCCGATCCGTCTTGACTACGGAGTCAATCCCGATCCGCATCCCGACGAAGATTTTGGCGCGTTCCATTTCAGTTTTGGCTTTGCCTTTTGAACTGTAGCCGTTTCGCTATGCGAAGCGCGACGCGGGACGTCTTTGCAACGCGCGCACCACGCCACCCACAGCGGCGACTACAGAAATTATTAATGCCCGAATGAAAAATCGAGAATGGAAGCGGCAGGAGCCGCGCGACATAGACGGGCGGGCCGAAAGGCCGAGCGAGCGGGAGCGATCGAGTCAATCGCTCGGTGACATTCCGGCGGAGGAATTCCGCAAGCAGTTGCACGAGCTCGCGGATTGGATCGCTGATTATCGGGAAAAAATAGAAACCTTGCCGGTTGCGCCAAATGCCGAACCAGGGGCGATTATCGACGCGCTGCCAAAACAAGCCCCGGAAGAAGGCGAACCGCTCGACAAAATTTTTGCCGACATCGACAGGGTGATCGTTCCCGGCATGGTGCACTGGGGGCATCCGATGTTTCTCGGCTACTTCGGCTGGACCACTACGGCTCCTGGAGTTCTCGGCGAAATCATCACCGCGCCGCTCAATGTCAACGCAATGACCTGGCGCACATCGCCGGCCGCGACCGAACTTGAGACGCTTGTGATTGATTGGCTGCGGCAGTGGATGCAGTTGCCGGAGGACTTCGGCGGCGTGGTGTACGACACCGCCTCAGTCGGGGTGATGCACGCGCTCGCGGTCGCGCGCGAAAAAGCTGCGCCGTCGGCTCGCAAACTTGGGCTGGCGGGACGCGCTGATCTTCCCGCGTTTCGCATTTACGCTTCCGAGCAAGCGCACAGTTCTGCGGAAAAAGCGGCCATCGCGCTGGGACTTGGCGAAGACAACGTGCAACGCGTTCCGACAGATGCCGAATTTCGAATGGACGTATCGGCGTTACGCGAGATGATTGCGCGCGATCTAAGGCAAAAATTCAAGCCGCTCGCCACGATCGCGACTGTGGGCACAACATCGACCGCGAGCGTCGATCCCATTCTCGAGATCGCGAAAATTTGCCGCGAGCACGAAATGTGGCTGCACATTGACGGCGCTTATGGTGCGGGCTTCGCCCTTCTGCCTGATCAAAAGTGGGTCACGGCGGGTTGGAACGAAGCCGATTCACTTGTTGTGAATCCGCACAAGATGCTTTTTGTGCCGTTGGATTTCAGCGTGCTTTACGTACGCAATATCGAACGGTTGCGCCGCGTCTTCACGCTTGTCCCGGAATATTTGCGCGGAGACACCGTGGAAGCAGAGAAAAACTACATGGACTACGGCATTCAACTGGGCCGAAGATTTCGGGCGCTAAAAGCCTGGATGGTTTTTCGCACGTTCGGCCGCGCCGGAATGGCCGCTCGCATTCGCGAGCATTTTCGTCTGGCAAAGCTCCTGGTTGACTGGATCAAGACTGACAATCGCTTTGAGTTGGCGGCGCCGGTAGTGATGCCGGTCGTTTGCTTCCGATTTACCCGTGCGCCTCAACTGGAGATTGACAGGTCGAACAGCGAGATCGTGGAGCGAATCAATGCTTCCGGGCGCGCTTATCTTACGCAAACGAAGCTACACGGTCGCACCGTCATGCGCATCGGTCTGGGGAATATTCTTACAACCGAGCAGCACCTGCGCAAAGCCTGGGAGCTTATTCAGACGACGGCAACCGACGTTGCCGCATAGCCCCTTTAGTTAAAAGCTAAAATTCTTTC
>JBIOVE010000177.1:0-8781 GCA_044867565.1 Candidatus Udaeobacter sp.
GGCGAACAGCACATAAATGCCGTAATCGACTCCAATCGCGATCACGAGGCGAAAAGCGAGAACATTTAACAAGTTTAAGGGCAGGTTGAACAATTTCATTGTAGCCAGCATCGCACCAACACCGAACACGAGCGTGATTTCCTGAATGGCCCAAAGCCGCCAATCGCGATACAAAATCGCCAGGAGCAGCCCTTCGAATATGGCCATTGCGCCGGTAACGATGAGTAATTGCCGTTGCGCCCAAGGCAGCAGATTCGCGAGCGTGTAAGTCCATCCAGAAAGGATCATCGGCACGCCCGGCACCGGCAATTCCCGGCTGAGCGCAATGTACTGCGCGTGCTTTTTGACGGGCTGGTCGCTGGTGACAAAGCCGACGGTAAGGAGCGGGTCCTTCGCGAAGTAGCGATCGACCAAAAACCACCAGCTCGACGTTTTCGGAAGTTTGTCTTGCCAGTTTGGCAACGGAGCGTTTGGGTCGGCAATCGCTTGCAAATCGTAGAGCAACTCGAACGCGTTGGAAAAAGAATCGCGACTGAATCCTTCGCCATCGAGCGTTTCTTCCAATGTTCGCCGCACACTTTCGAAATCGATCGCGCCCAGTCGCTCCCGATTTTGTCGGATCGACAGCGGCGAAATTGCGAGCGCTACCGGCGTGGAAAAGCGTTTGATTTTTCCCGCCGCTTGCAGCTCGCCCCAATGCGCCGAGATCTTTTTCCACCCATCGTGGAGCTGCTGCGCGCCGGTCGCGCGCACGATCACCAGCACGGGTTCCCAGCGTACCGGCATATTGCTCATAATCGCGGCCAGCGCCTGACCCGCGCGACTCTTTTTCGGCTCGAGCGAGCGCGTACTCGCATCAAAGGGAAGCGGCGGTTTCGGCGAGAAACCGAACACGGTCAGGATCGACAAGATGGCCGTCGTCAGGATCAAGATCGGAACGGGGCGTCGCACCGTCCAGCGCACATATCTTTTCACGGCTTCGAAAATCCAATCGTGACGAACTGGCGGCTGCCGTTCGCGTACGAACAAAAACAGAATTGTGCACATGAACAAGGCGGCGAACAGAATGCCGATGGCAATGAGCACGCCGAGTTGCGAAAAGCCAATCGAGCCGCTCAGAATCAAGGCGAGAAAGCCTACTGCTGTTGTGAGCGCGCCAAAGAAAACGGCGCGCCCCAATTTTTGAATAGCCGTTGAGATTGCCTTCGGATGCGAATTGCCGTCAGTGCGTGCCTGTTGGTAGCGACCAAAGAGTAAAATTGCGAAATCCACACCGAGCCCGACGAGGATGGCGCAAAATCCCACCGTCACCATATTCAGCCGTCCGAAAATCAGGAGGCCGAGGGCGAGCGCGACGAGACACGACAACAAAAGTGAAAATCCCATTCCAAGCAGCGGCATCGAGCGGCCAAAGCCAGCGAAGAAAATGATTCCGACCAGTACGACCGAGCCGATCACGGTCACGATGATGTCGTGGCGCATGCTCAACGAAATTTCGGCGACGTAGGCCGAGCGACCTGTGACGAGCACATCCAGCGGTCCGCCCTCCCAGCCATCTCGCGCGTGGGTCCGAAACGCGTCCACTTGTCCCATTAAACGCTGGCACTCAAATGCGCCGATTGAGCGCTGGTTCGTGACGACTAAAAATACGCGCATCGTGCGATCGGCCGAAGCCAGCGGCTGTTCCTCCTCAATCTGATTGCTTTCGGCGAAAGGTTTGAGCGCCGGCCCGATTAATCCCAGCGGGTCGAATTCGAGTTCAAACTGCGGACGCGGTGAGCCGGCTTCGATTTGCTGATGGAACCGGTGCAATCGCTCGCGAATTCTTTCCGGCTGCAATATCGATATTGTTTCCTCAAATACCGCGGGTTCGAGATTCAAAAGCAGCGGCACGGCGATCGATTGCAGATCGCGAATGCCGTCTGGCGTTTGCATTGGCGACCCTGCGAGGACGCGCTCGCACCATGGCTGCTTCCGCAAACGCTCCGCGAAAATCGGCGCGAACTCCTCCAGTTTTTCGACGTCGTCAGGCTGACAATGCAGTGCGAACGTCAGCTCGCGCGTCTGCTCAAAAGCGCGGTCGTAAATTTTCAATCCTTGCACCGAGCGGAATTCGCCCGGAAGCATGTTGAGCACCTCGCTATCGAGCGAAATCCGCAAACTGAAAATGGCTACGCAAACGGCCGCGCACACGATCACGCAGAGCCAGACATAGCCGCGGCGTTCAGTGACAACTCGCGCGATGAGATCACTGATCCGCATGGGTGGTCTAGATGCTCGCTTGCAAGCGGCGCGTCAAAAACGGAACAGAAAAGTTTCGTTACCGGTGACGTATCGCACGGATGGTTGATCTTGCGAGTGAATGAGTTTGTCTCGCAAGCCGAGCCAGCCGCGCAGTAGTTGCGGCGCTTGTTCGACTGGACCAGACCAACTGGCGCCCGCGAATGGTCCTTTGACTTCGGCGAAGGTGGCATCTTGCCGTAAAGACAACAGCGTCACGCCCGGGCCTTTTGAGAACGTCAATTCAAAATCGCCGCTCTTTGCAAAACGTACAAGCACGTCGCCGATGAGCGTCGTTTTCGCCGTTCGATACATGAGCTGCCCGGTTCTCGTCTGCCATTTGCCTGCCGGTTGAGCAAATTGATGCCGTGACGTTGTTGCACAGCTCACCAAACTGAGGATCGCGAGCGTAATTACGATCTTGAAGTAGGGGCGATTCGCCGAATCGCCCGCGTCCCACGCATGTTCTTGCCCATTGCCCGGGCGATTGAGAGCCTGCCCTGAGCGATCGCCGAACGGGTCAACCGCCCCTCCCTTTGCGATCATGAGATCGCACCAGCTGTTTCGGCTGCTGGCGATTCTTCTTTCCCTGGCACGAGCGTGCGCCTCGGAACGATCGGATAATGGCGTTGCACCCAGACGAGAAAATAAAACACCCACATCCGCCACTTGATTGCAAACTCGTTACCGATATTTCCACCAAGCACTGCATTCACGGCGGGGGGCAGATTCAAAACAGGTCGCGGCGCGGAGAAAATTTCGATGAATTCTTTTGTGTACCACGCGTTGACGAAGCGCAGGTAAACATCCATCGCGCGGTTTACTCGTTTCTCGTAACGCGGAAACAATTTTCTCGCTTTGCGCGGTTGATCGAGTACTTCCTCGAGCGCATCGGCAGCGAGCTCACCGCTGAACACCGCCAGGAAAACACCGCTGCTGAAAATCGGATCGACAAATCCAGCTGCGTCGCCCGCCAGCAGCCAGCGGTCGCCGTAAAGTTTTGTGCTGCGATAAGAAAAGTCCGCCGCCACGTGCACTTCGGAAACGCGCCGCGCATTGCGCATTCGCTGCATGATCACTGGCTGCTCCACGAGCGCCTGTTCGAGAAAATCTTCCGGTGTTTGTTTCGAGTTGCGAAACGTTTCGCTATCCAGCACCACACCGATGCTCGTTCGTTCCGGTGTGAGCGGAATAATCCAAAACCACCGGTCGATCCCGCGAACAAGCCCGGTCAATGTGGCGTCGATACCCTCGGCGCGCCAAACCCCTTCGTAATGCGCGAAGATCGACAACTTCTTCAAGTGCTCATACGTCTTCTTGATGTCGAACTTGCTGCCGAGGATGGAATTGCGGCCGCTCGCGTCGATCACGTAACGCGCCCGGATATTTTTTCCGTTTGCGATTGCAAGATCGACATGTTCGTTCGCGAACTCGACCGACTTGACGCCCGTTTGTTCGTGCACTTCAGCTCCGTTTTCGGCGGCGTGATCGAGCAACACCTTGTCGAAATCTGCCCGCGTGACCTGATACGAATGATCGGTCTGCGAGCGATAGGCGTCTTTGAAATAAAACTTGGTTCCTACATCGGAGCAGGCGCTGAAAAATTCGCCTCCGAATTTTTTTATGAAACCGGCGCGAACGAATTTTTCGTGCAAACCCAGCCGGGTAAACGCTTTCATGCTGAAGGGCAGGAGCGATTCGCCAATGTGAAAACGCGGAAACTTTTCACGTTCGAAAACGATCACGCGTCGTCCGGCGCGTGCCAGCAAGGCGGCAGAGGTGCTGCCAGCCGGTCCTCCGCCAATGATGGCAACGTCATAAACCTCGGCGTTCATGTCGCGATCATCTTAGCGAACTTCTGTCTGAAGCGAAAGTCGATTAAAGAGAGGTTGGTGTCCTAATTTGAAATCAAGATTTCTGAAGCAGATCGGCAGATCATAATTGGCGCGCTTGATTCCCTCAACGTGGCGCTCGCCGACCATCGTCACGAATGGACTGTTGGCGGGCGCACGATTTATGAGGAGGCGATAAATGTTCTTACCGCTTCTTCGGTGGATTCACCGCAGAGCGTCGTCAAAGTGGCGATTGCGGCAGAAAATCGGCGCTAGATGTGGAGTTGCGGAATGTGACGCGGATTCCCGGATCGTTTACCGTAGCCGTCCAACCATGCGCCGCAGCAAAGGCGTGAATTTCTTTCTCGCGTGCGGCACGCTTCGCCTTTTCGGCAGGCCAATAAAGCTCAAGGTGGCCCTCGAAAATTGTGCAGAATTTCCGCTTCTTGATATGCTCTCGAACGAGTTTGGCAAGTGCTTCCGTGCGACTACTCTGCGCCCGTCTGACAACAATAGCAATTCAAACCTAAGACAACACGGACGAGCCGCTCCGGCAGCTTGCCGGACGAGAAGCGTGCCCTACGCACAAAATCTGTGCTAATCTGTGCACTGAAATTATGAAACTAATCGATCGCTTCGTCAGCCGGGAATTACTGGTTAACGTGGCGTTCGCCATTGCGGTGCTGAGTCTGGTTCTCGTTGTCGGAAATATCTTCCGCAAGCTTCTTCCCTTGCTGGTGAATCACGACGTCCCAATGGAATACCTCGTTACATTCATCGCCTACGTCTTGCCGTTCTCACTCATTTTCACCATCCCATGGGGATTGTTGACCGCAATCCTCCTCGTCTTCGGGCGACTCTCCGCCGACAACGAATTGATTGCGCTGCGCTCAAATGGCGTGAGCATTTCGCGCATTTGCATTCCGCTCGCCGCAATTGCGCTCGCGTGCACGGGGATCTGCCTCTGGCTGAACGTGCAGGCTGCACCCGCTGCCCAGCAAAAATTGCGCAGCACCATTTTCGATCTCGCTACGCGCAATCCGATGGCCCTCTTCGGCAGCGATCAGGTGATCGATCAATTTCCGGGAAGGAAGATTTATGTCGGGAAAAAAGAAGGCAACAAGCTCGAGAACATCACCGTCTTTGAAATGAACCAAAGATCGCTTCCGGTAAAAGTCACCTACGCGCGCACCGGCATGCTCGAGGCCGATCTGCCGAACAAGCAAATTCTGATGCACCTGTACCAGGCACGTTATCAGGAGCGAGATCAACAGGACCCGCTCAACCTGCGAAAAATTCGCGACGGAATCAACATGGTTGAGGGCACGTTGCCGATCAGTCTCGAGGAACTGTACGAGAAGGAAAAAAAACGGCCGAGCCGTTCTGCATTGTCGATCGAACAACTGCTCGACCAACTCAAGAGTGCAGACCAAAAGGAACGCAGCGCCAGCCGGACGGAAATCAACAAACGCTTTTCATTTCCGTTCGCATGCATTGCGTTCGCGATCATCGGAGTGCCACTTGGCGTCACTGCGCATCGTCGCGAGACCTCGATTGGTTTCGCGATGGGCTTGATCGTTGCCGTCAGTTATTTTCTCTTCGTGATCATCGGCGATACGCTGCGGGGAAACCCCAGAGTGCATCCGGAACTGCTTGTCTGGATCCCAAACGTTCTTTTTATCGTGCTCGGAGCGTTCTTATTCCGGCGGCTGGCGCGGCAATAAAAGAGTGCGTCAGAAGCCGTCCGGCGCGGGCGCGAGCGGCGTGTGTGTGCCAGTCTCATTAACAAGTGGCCTTTGCTCTCGCCCGCATGTCGCAAACGGATCCCGAGAGAACTCAGCTCTTAGCTCCAGGGGTTCAGCACTGATACTCCGAGCCCTTCCACATTTCTTATATTGCGCGTGACCAGCGTCAGCCGATGAACCAGCGCCGTCGCCGCGAGCAAACCATCTTCCGGTGGAATTGGCCGCAGGACACTGAGCCGGCCCCATTCCTGCCCGATTTCCAGCGTGATTGGCAAGATGCGTTCGCCATAGAGCTGCGTTAGCCGCGCGATCCATCTTTCGAGCGCCTCCGCAGCGGCGGGGTCATTGCGACGTATCAAAATCGCGCCCCGCCTCAATTCGCCAACCACGAGCACGCTAAGAAATTCCTCGTTCGGTGGAACGCCCGCTGCCCAGGCGTTCACTTTCGGCGCGCACCGCTCCTGTTTCCGCAATTCCGAAACGACATTGGCGTCGAGTAGAAAGCCGTTCACAGCTTTACGCTACGCGGCTTGCCCTTCGGTCTTTTAAATATCCGATCGTCGTCCACATCCGGCATGGTGCGAAGAAAATCAATCAATGGCATGGTCGGGACGTCGCCGGTCAGCGATCGGCGCAAAATTCGGCGGGCTTCCTCCTCAGCCGATACCCCCTCGGCGGCAGCCTTCGCGCGCAGCTTGCGAACCACATGATGATCCAGTCGTCGAATGAGAATTTGAGGCATATCAAAGATGATAGCAATGCTATCTCTTTTTGGCAAGACACAGGGCGGCGGCTTCCTGCCAGCGCGTTGTAGCTCTGGCGAAGGAGCCAGCCGCCGTTTATTTACTACTTCGACGATTCCGCGCTGGTCGGATCGATGACCGCGCGCACTTCGGAAATTCGATTCGCCGGAAAGCCGCCTTGTCTTTCGTTACGTAACTTTCGATCCCCTGAATCTGCGGCCCGGCGTCGCGCAGCACCAAGCAGGATTTCAAACACCGTTTTCGCGGGACGCCAAAACCAACACGCGGGACGCGTGCGCTACCCAGCGGGAAAATAGTGCGACGGTCGGAGACCGTCGCTACAATTGGCAGCTGAAGTACGGAGTGATGATCGAGCGCTTATTTAATTTGTCCGAGAACAAAACCAGCGCGCGCACCGAGGTGCTGGCCGGCGTAACGACCTTTCTCACGATGGCCTACATCATCTTTGTTCAGCCAGCAGTGCTTTCCGGAAGAATGTTTGGCATCGATACGGGGATGGATTTTGGCGCAGTCACAACCGCGACGTGTCTCTCGGCGGCTCTGGCCACAGCGATCATGGCGATCTACGCGCGTTACCCTATCGCACAGGCCCCGGGGATGGGTGAGAATTTCTTTTTTGTCTTTTCGGCCGTTCCGGCGGCGACAGCGGCCGGCTTCGTCAACGGCTGGCAGGTCGCGCTTGGGGTGGTGTTCGTTTCCGGTGTGCTGTTTTTGGTCCTGTCGCTGGTCGGTTTGCGTGAGCTGATTTTTAACTCCGTCAGTCCGAGCATGAAGAATGGCATCGCGGCCGGCATCGGGCTGTTCATCGCGTTCATCGGATTGCAGCAGGCTGGCGTAATCATCAAAGACCCAGGCTCGGCGGTGAAGTTGAATGCGCATTTTGCGTCGCCGGATTCAATCGTGTTCTTCATCGGGCTGCTGACGACGGCAGTGCTGCATGTGCGTCGCGTGCGTGGCTCAATTCTCTGGGGTATAATCGTCGCCACGGTTTTGACGTGTTTGCTCAAACTCGCGCTGCCGCAGATGCCCTCGGTCATCTCCGCTTCGCGTGAAGTCAGCGAGTCCATGCTCATGACGCGCTTTGAATTCGCGAAAGGACTGATCGCCATTCCGCCCTCGCTCGGGCCGACATTTTTTAAAATGGATATCGCCCATGCGCTGACGGCGAAGATGCTGCCTTTCATTTTTATTTTTCTGTTCATGCTCACTTTCGACGCCATTGGCACCCTAATTGGCGTCTGCGAACAAGCGGGCTTCATGCGCGACAACAAATTGCCTCGCGCGAAACAAGCGATGGTGTCCGACGCGATTGGCACCGTGGCGGGCGCGACGCTAGGCACGAGCACGGTCACGAGTTTCATCGAAAGCGCGGCCGGTGTGGAGCAAGGCGGACGAACCGGGCTAACGGGCCTGGTAGTCGCTGCGCTCTTTTTATTCGCGTTATTTTTCAGTCCACTGATTGCAATGATCGGCGGTTATCCGCCCATCACTGCGCCCGCACTGGCGATTGTCGGGGCAATGATGATGCAGAATGTCACCAAGATCGATTGGAAGGATTACACTGAATCGATTCCCGCGTTCCTGATCATCGTTGGCATTCCATTCTCGTATTCAATTGCCGATGGCCTGGCGCTTGGCTTTATCAGTTATCCGATTATCAAAGCATTCAGCGGACGGGGTCGCGAAATTAGCTGGCTGACTTATGTGCTCGCGATTGTGCTGGTGCTGTATTTCGTTTTTGTGCGGAGCAAAATGGGTTAAAGCGCCTGCTCTCTCCCGTTCAGACCCGTCGGTTAACCTGGACTTTCTTCAGCCGCCGATCCGAGGGACAAAGCAGGCATTCCTTCTGCGCGAGATTCTCTCCGTCGTCGCTGAAATACGGGAACACGGGTTGACACAGTCTCCCACAAACAGATTGCCACACAAATCAGCAAGAGGACGGAGGCGTAAGGCCGGGCGCCTTGAAGCAGATCGACAACGCGGAGGGTAGTCTCGAGTTTTTTATCCTTCAACATCACGTGGACGATCATGGCCGCGCTCATCGCCGAAATGACGAAGTGAACCAGGCTCAATCTCAGACTGACCCCGAGCGCCACGGCACTCACGACGGCGCCCCACATCAGGTAACGCTCGTGCATTTGACCGAGCAACGCGAACATC
>JBIOVE010000178.1:0-7330 GCA_044867565.1 Candidatus Udaeobacter sp.
CCATGCGGCTGAAGTACAAACGAGATGTTCGTCCGTCGAAGACTAGATCGTCAGCGTGTACGTCTGGGCTGGTCCTCGGCGGGACGCGGACGATGGCTTGGTCACCGGTGATCGCAAAGCTGAAAATCGGCGCGTTGCCGGCCTCTTCGCAGCTCGCGAAAATTTCCGCAGAGTTCGATGACCAAGCGAAGCTTCCCAGTGAAAAATCCCAGTGAAGTGACTCTGTCGGATCGAAAATTTTCCCTGATTGTCGCTCTTGGACGAGGAGCCGCCATTTATCCGCTTCGAAGCCGGCGCGCGCTGAGCGCCAGGCGAGATATTTGCCATCCGGCGAATAGAGCGGCGTCGTGTCGGCGCCGGGACTGGTCGAAATTTTCTTTGGCGTGCCTCCCGCCATCGGCACGACGAAAATTTCGTTGTTCGTGCTGGTCGCTTCCACAAAGGCCGGTCCGGCTTCGGACTCGATGTTGCACGTGTAAGCGACCTCCTGCCCGTCGGGCGAAATCGCATACATATCCTGCCCGCCGAGATTGAACGGCGGCACATCGTGATCGCCCGGCGTGAGATCGCGCGGCTCGCTATTGCCGGTAGGGCGACGCTCCGCGGAGCCGTCGAATTTCTTCGCCCCGTCGGATGTCGTCGGCTCGACAGAGTCTCGCCCTACCGATTGGACAAACAGATGGCTGCGCTTGAATTCCGTGAATGCATTCCAATGTCGGTAAAAAAGCTTCGTGAAAATCTTCGCTTTCACTTTGCTCTTCTTCAGTTCTTCATCGCGCCGCTTGTTCTCCGCATCATCTTTCGCGCCCGGATAAACTGACGACACGAACACAATGTTCTTCCCATCCGGCGACCAGATCCCGCCGTCGGCGCCGGTCGAAATGTTCGTTACCTGATGTGGCTTGCCGGCGAGCGCGCCTGCGCTCGGATCGAAATCGCACATCCAGATTTGCGTTGGATCGGTCGCCTTCGATGTCCAGATCAGCCGTTTGCCGTCCGGCGAAAAGCGCGGCCGCTCCTCATGATTCGGCGTTTGGTTCAGGCGACGCGATTCACTTCCACTCGCCGGCACGATCCACAAATGCGAAATCTTTGTGTTCGCCTCAAGATCGACATCGGTTGCCGAAAATACGACCCATTTCCCGTCGGGCGACGGCACTGGCCCGTCCAGGCGCTTCAATTTCATCATGTCCTCGAATGTGAACGGATGTTTTTGCGGCGGTGGTTGCGCGAGCGTTGAAGCTGCGAGTGCAAGACTAACGGCGACAAAAACTTTCATGAAGTTGCAAAACTCCCGCCGAAGCATCGCGCGCGCAACTCTGCGTCTGGGTAGCGCATGCGTCTCGCGAGTTGGCGAGCGCGTCATCGCGATCGCGAACTTTTCTTGACGTTTCACATGCCCGCGCGCTGAGGCACAACCAAAGCTTCGTTTCGGCGCGACGCCGAAACCAGCACGCGAGACGCGCGCGCTACCCAAAACCGCGCTGACGTTTTCTTGTCATTCCAAGCCGCTCGCGCGAAGATCGACAGCTCCGAACACTTTTATGAACGAACCCGATCACGAAAATCAGCACGCTCCGCTGAGTTATCACGGCGCATGGCGGATCGTCTGGCTCGTTTTCTTGCTGGTCATCATCTGGTTGATTTTGCGTTCGCTTCAGCCCGTGATTTTACTCTTCGCGCTCGTTTTTCTCCTTGCCATGGTTCTTAATCCGATCGTCGTCTGGCTGCACAAACTCCACGTTCCGCGCTTCGTAAGCGTGATTCTCCTGATGTTTGCGTTAATCGCTGTCGTGGGAACCATCGTTCTATTTGCGATTCCGCCCCTGGCCAGACAAAGCCAGGAACTGATGCGCAGTGCGCCGGGAGTTTGGCAGGGCATTCGCACCCGCATCGAATCGCTGACCCAAAACTATCCGACGGTTCGCGAGGCGTTGCCGCGCACTGAGGAAATCGCCGGAAAAGCGGGCGCGGCCGCCGGAACAGTCGGGAGCATTTTATTGAGATCGACAATTGGTTTGGTCGGCGGCGTAGCCAGCATCGTTTTCGCCATGCTCCTGTTGGTTTTTGTATTAGCCAATCCCCGGCCGCTCGTCACTGCATATCTCGCCCTTGCCCCTGATCGTTATCGTCACCAAGCGCATCGCACACTCGCGCGACTGATGCGACAAATGACTGCGTGGGCGCGCGGAGTCGCCATCAATGGCGCAATCACTGGCGTGTCCATCGGCGCTTTGCTTTGGATGATCGGCGTGCAGCCAGCACTGATCTTTGGGGTATTCGCCTTTCTCGGCGAGTTTCTTCCGACCATTGGCGCATTTCTCGTTTCCATTCCGATCCTGCTGGTCGCCCTGAGCATGGGCGCCACAAAATTCTGGCTGGCCCTTGCCGTAATCGTATTAGTTTACCAAATCGAGCTGAACGTTCTTGTGCCGGGCGTGCTTGGCAAAGAGATGCGATTGCATCCGGTCAACATTTTGTTCTTTACGCTCGCGACCGCGGCAATGTTCGGATTGCTTGGGGTCTTTCTGGCCGTGCCTGCCGCGGCGCTCGTCCACATTGTTGTCGACGAATTTTATTTGCGACCGCGCAAACCCGACTACGCCGCGCTCGATCGCGAAGCAGCGGCCCTGGTAGAAGGCAAAAAGTGATCTCCTGGGTAGCGCACGCGTCTCGCGTGTTGGTTTTGGCGTCGCGCCGAAACGCACTTTGGTTGTGTCACCCGCGCGGGATGGCTGCAACGTCAAAGGAAGTCCACTATCGCGAGGACGCGTGCGCTACCGAGAACTCCCGCGATCGGCCTTTCTTGTCATTCCGAGCGGAGTCGAGGAATCTCTCATTATGACATTAAGAACGGCGCTGGCTTTAGGACTGTCGATTCTCGCGCTCACTGCGCAGGCCGAAAAGATCGCGCTTGTAAGCGGCACGCTGATCAATCCGGGAACTTCACAGATCGTTCAAAACGCTACGATTGTAATCGACGGCGACAGAA
Source organism: Candidatus Udaeobacter sp. (assembly GCA_044867565.1). Taxonomy (GTDB): domain Bacteria; phylum Verrucomicrobiota; class Verrucomicrobiia; order Chthoniobacterales; family UBA10450; genus Udaeobacter. Next base: position 2,993 of record JBIOVE010000178.1, read on the forward strand.
TCACGGCAGCGGGCGATGCGAAAACGATTACCGCGCCGAAAGGTGCCCGCGTAATCGATTGCAAAGGTAAATTCATTTTGCCCGGATACGTCGACACGCATGTGCATTTCTTTCAATCGGGTGATCTCTTCACCCGACCGGACGCTGTGGATCTAACAAAGGTCCGGCCCTATGCGGATGAAGTCGCGTGGATCAAAAAGAATTTGCCCGACACATTTGCGCGCTACCTGCGCAGCGGAATTACGTCTGTTGTCGATGTGGGCGGCCCGTTTTGGAATTTCGAGGTGCGCAAAACTGCGAACGCGACCGCTAAAGCGCCGCGTGTCGCGGTTGCGGGGCCATTAATCTCGAGTGTTTCGCGACCGCAACTTGATCTCGGCGATCCTCCGATCGTGAAAATCGACACGCCGGAGCAGGCGCGCGAATTCGTCCAGAAGCTCGCAGGCCAAAACCCCGATCTCGTGAAGATTTGGTACATCGTCGATAAGGATCATCCGGTCGATAGCTTTCGTCCGATCGTCCGCGCAGCTGTCGAAGAAAGCCACGCGCGCAAATTGCGCGTCGCGGTGCACGCGACTGAGCTGGAGACGGCGCGCGCTTCCGTTGAGGAAGGCGCCGATGTGCTGGTGCACAGCGTCACCGACAAGGAAGTCGATGACGCATTCGTGAAACTATTAAAAGAGCATCATACCATTCTGACGCCGACGCTGGTCGTATTCGAGCGTTACGGCCGCACATTTGCGAATAAGTTGAATCTCACGCCCGAAGAAAAAGCGTGGGGCAATCCGGAAGTGATTGCTTCGCTCGACGTGACGAAACTGCCGCCGGAGCAGTTGCCTGACCGAATCAAGACCGCGCTGGCCGATCCAAATGCCGCGCTCGACCGGATTAAAAAGATTCATGAAGTCGCTTTGAAAAACCTGAAAACACTCGAAGACGCCGGCACCACCATTGCTGCTGGCACAGATGCAGGAAACATTGGCACAATTCACGGGCCTGTGCTGTTCCGTGAGTTTCAACTAATGAAAGAAGCCGGTCTGACGCCAATGCAGATTCTGCAATGCGCCACCGCCAATGCCGCGAAACTTTTTGGTGGTCAAACGGGCGCACATATCGGCGAGATCGACAACCCCGAAAGAATCGGGGCAGGCGGATATTTCGCCGATCTCGTCATTCTCGGCTCAAATCCGCTCGATGATATCAGCCACGCTTCGGATATCGACATCGTCATCAAGAATGGCGTCGGTTATCAGGCTGATTCAATTCTGCGCTGATCACCTGGGATTTCGGAAATCACTTTCACCTTTATCACACGGCTGCGCCGGCTCTGGGTAGCGCACGCGTCTCGCGTGTTGGTTGCGGCGTCCTTGCCGCAACAGGCTTTTTCTTAGCGCGTTGCCTCAGCTCTGAGTTGCAACCGATTAGAAAAGTCTGCGACGGCGAAACGCCGTCGCCAGCACTTGGGACAAGTGCGCTACTCGGAGCGGTAATTCGTCGCTCGCGCGATCGACGTTCGTCAGGTCTTCATCCCGCGACCAAGATTGTAAAACCCCTTGCCCGCTTGCAGGAGCAGCCTGAAATTTCTTGTCCTATGACAACGCATCCTACGCAATACACGCATCCGGAAGCGCTCGTGGAAACCGATTGGCTTGAGAAACATCTTAAGGACGACGGCATCCGGATCGTCGAGTCGAATGAAGATATTCTGCTTTATGATACAGGGCATATTCCGGGCGCGGTGCACATCGATTGGCGCGCCGATCTCCAGGACCCGGTGATTCGTGATTACATTTCGCCAGAAAAGTTTGCGCGACTTTGCAGCCGGCATGGCATTACGCCGGAGACGACTTGCATTTTTTATGGCGACAAAGCGAATTGGTGGGCGTGTTACGCGCTGTGGGCATTTCGCTTGTTCGGGCATGAGAAAGTGAAAATTCTCAACGGCGGCCGTGACAAATGGAAGGCGGAAGGCCGCCCCATGACGCGCGAAGTTCCAAAATATCCGGAGACAAATTATCCGGTGCCGAAGAAACGTTTCGATAAGGAGATTCGCGCGTTTTTCGACGAGGCGCTGGCCCAAAGCAAGGGCGGCAAGCCGTTGATCGATGTGCGTTCTCCGGGCGAATACAAAGGCGAGATCACGCATATGCCGGAGTATCCGCAGGAAGGCGTGCTGCGCGGTGGTCATATCCCGGGCGCGAAGAGCATGCCGTGGAAAACGGCGACGAACGACGACGCCACATTTAAATCCGCAGAGGAGCTGGCCAAAATTTATTTCGATCAATGCGGCGTAAAGCCCGGCACGGACACAGTTGTTTATTGTCGGATTGGCGAACGCTCCAGTCACACTTGGTTTGTGCTCACGTATCTGCTGGGACTCGACAATGTTCGCAACTACGACGGCTCATGGACCGAATGGGGTAACAAAGTCGGCGCGCCGATCGAAAAGTCATCGTAGCACAGGCATCTTGCCGTGGGGCCGGCGGGCGTCCCGCCTGCCGAAGCGGACAATCCGTGGTAAATTAGAGATCCTTCGACTCCGCTCAGGATGACAAGGCAAAATGTATCCGCCCAAGCTCGACAAAATCATCAACCTCTTCGAAACGCTGCCGGAAGATGAGCGGCGCGAGACACTCGTCTCCTATGCGGACAACGCGAAGAAGCAGGAGCCACGCGAAGGCGAGAATTTCTATCTTGTCGATGTGCGCAAGGACGAAGATTGCACGGACACGGTCGGAGTTTATTTGCATGTAGATGAGCACGGCAAAGCGCACATCCGCATGACGCTTGGTCCGGAAGTGCAAACGCTTACACGCTCGATGACGGCGATTCTTTGCAAAGGCCTGGATGGCTCGACGCCGCAGGACATTCTCGATCTTCCGAGCGATTTTGTGACGCGCATCGTCGGCGCGGAGCTCGTGCGTGTCCGCAGTCAGACGATTTATTACGTGCTCACGCGCATCAAGAGCATTTGCAAGGTCTACCTCGACCGCCAGCGCATGGCGCGGGTGGCGTAATCAACACGCCGTCATTCCGAGCCGCGCAGACGGCGAGGAACCTCGCAATCCAAGCTTTGGTTACGCAATTTTCGGCGCGTGAATTTCTGAGCCTGCGAGAGATCCTTCGCTCCGCTCAGGATGACAGGATAAGAGTTCTCGCGTGACGTTCGCTTGATTTCGTTTACTGTCCGCGCTGGCGCAGATGCCGCGAAATAACGAGCTCAAAAAAATTCTGCTGATCGGCTCCGGTCCAATCGTGATCGGCCAGGGCTGCGAATTTGATTATTCCGGCGTGCAGGCGTGCAAGGCACTCCGGGAAGAAGGCTATGAGGTCGTGCTGGTGAATTCCAATCCAGCTACCATCATGACCGATCCAGAATTCGCGGATCGCACCTATATCGAACCGATCACACCCGAAGTGATCGAGGCAATCATGGAACGCGAAAAACCGCATGCCATGCTGCCTACTCTGGGCGGACAAACGGCGCTGAACGCCGCGATGGAATTGAATCGTAACGGCGCGCTGGCGCGACATGCGGTGAAGTTGATCGGCGCAAACGCTCAAGCCATCGCGAAAGGTGAAGATCGGCAACTGTTCAAGGAAGCAATGTTGCGCATCGGACTCGACGTGCCGCGCTCCGGCGTGGCGCGTTCGCACGCGGATATCAATCGGATCGTGGGTGAGATTGGAACATTCCCGCTCATCGTTCGGCCGGCGTTTACTCTGGGCGGGACCGGCGGCGGCATCGCTTATAATCGCGAGGAACTCGATGGGATCGTTGCGCGCGGTCTCGATCTTTCACCGGTCCACGAGGTGTTGATCGAAGAATCCCTGGTGGGCTGGAAAGAGTTCGAGATGGAAGTGATGCGCGACCGGATGGACAACTGCGTGGTTGTCTGTTCCATCGAGAATTTCGATCCGATGGGCGTGCATACAGGCGATTCGATCACAGTGGCCCCGGCGCAAACACTTACCGATAAGGAATACCAGATGATGCGCGATGCTGCGTTCGCGGTCATTCGCGAGATTGGTGTGGAGACGGGCGGCTCGAACATTCAGTTCGCGGTGAATCCTGACAACGGCCGGATGGTTGTAATTGAAATGAATCCGCGCGTGTCGCGTTCCAGCGCGCTGGCATCGAAGGCGACTGGCTTTCCGATTGCGAAAATCGCGGCAAAACTCGCAGTCGGCTACACGCTCGATGAGATCAAAAACGATATCACCCGCGAAACGCCTGCGTGTTTCGAGCCAACCATCGATTACTGCGTGGTGAAGGTGCCACGGTTTACGTTCGAAAAGTTCCCACAGGCCGATGCGACCCTTACCACGCGAATGAAA
>JBIOVE010000179.1:0-2118 GCA_044867565.1 Candidatus Udaeobacter sp.
AGAAAAAGGCTGAGGAGAAACCGGCTGGCAAAGCTGAAAAGCCAGCACCAAAAGCCGAGAAAGGCGAAGAAGCTCGCGTAAAAGCTTCCCCGGTCGCGCGCCGAATCGCGGCCGAGCTTGGCGTCGATCTTGCCAGCGTAAAGGGAACCGGTCCAGAAGGACGCGTCACCGAAACCGATGTGCGCGCTGCGGCGAAGTCAAAAATCGCCGCTCCAACCCCGAAGGCTTTCGGGGCCGCCCCGGCCATTATCAAGGCAGGTGAAAGCGCGCGCATTCAACTCTCCGGCATGCGCAAGATCATCGCGCAACGTCTCGTCGAAAGTCTTGGCCCGATTCCACATTTCTATCTCGACATCGACATCGACGCCGGGCCGCTCATGGAAGCGCGCGAGGAATTGAAATCTGCGGGTGAAAGCGCGGACGCCGCAAAGATCACAGTAAACGATTTTGTTTTGAAGGCGGCGGTGCAGGCCGCGGTGAAAGTTCCACGCGTCAATGCCTCGTTCGATGGCGACGCAATTATGCAGTATGCCGATGTCGATCTTGGCATTGCGGTTGCGATTGAAGATGGACTGTTAACGCCGGTGGTTCGCGCGGCGCAAAACAAATCGCTCCGTGAAATCAGCGAGCTGGTGAAAGATCTGGCGCATCGCGCTCGCAACAAGCGAATGAAGCCGGAAGAATTTCAAGGCGGCACATTCACCGTCTCAAATCTCGGCGGCATGGGCATCGATAGTTTCTCGGCGGTCATCAATCCGCCGCAAGGTTTCATTCTCGCGATAGGCAAGATCACGAAAGTTCCGGTTATCGATGATTGCGATCAAATTGTCGTCGGTCATCGCATGTCGATCACGATGAGCTGCGACCATCGCGTGATCGACGGCGCCCTCGGCGCGGAATACCTCAAAGAACTGCGCCATCTCCTCGAAAATCCCGCTTTGTTGTTGGTCTGAGGCGCGCTAGCTAACTGCGTCTGCCTGTGTTGCCGAGCGATTATTCGGCCCCGCGAATGCCATACTTGATGACCTTCAGAGTGCCCGCCCGCCGAGACAGGCTGGAAGCCTGTTTTACGGCGTCGCCGTTTCCCATGTCATGAAATCATCGAGCGTTTGTCGGGTTCTTGCGGCCACAAACTCGATGACGGCCGCGTCATCGACGAAGCCGAGAAACGGAGTCTTGTCTGGAATTAAGTCGAACGGGTCGACCAAATAGTTCAGAGCAGCAATGATCCACAGGAGCGCGTCTCTTGAAACCTGATCGTATTCGCCGCGATGATGGGCGCGCACCAGACGCAGCATCGTCTGAAGATATGGCCAGTTCTCTTTAAGCGACTCCTTGGAGATCGTCGCTGCCTTCTTCGCTGCCTCGCTGAAAAGCTCACCCAGACTTTCAGGATTATTGGCGTACGATTTTGCATTGGTTAGCGCTCTGGCAAACGCTTCGCTACGAAGAGCTGGCTTGCGGTAAGCGACGTTCCCTTCGAGATTTTTCGGAGCCCGCTCGGCCTTTATTTTTCTGCGCGATCTCGTTTTCGCTTTTTTCATCCGGCGTTATGAAAGCAGTTCCGTCACTCGATGAGAAGTCGATTCGATCCTATTACGCCAGTGATGGGTTTGCATCAATCCAACGAGCCGGCGAGTATCGGTCATTGCTTGTGACAGAGCTGGACGAGAAACCATTGCGCGCAGCACCTCCCATTATTCGCGCAGCGCGCGGCATGATTCGAGATCAAAAGACACGGCGCGAAGTCATGTTTGTTCTGCTTCTTGTTGCGTTAGCGCTGTTGTTTTCCGGATCGACGTTTTTGCAATCAGCGCTCGATCCACGTGAGCGTCCAATCTGGTTCATTTTGTTTTGGATTGTCTGCGGTTGGGTGACCTTGGTCGCGCTGTTACTGGGCATTTTCGATTTACTGGTGGCGAAAGTGGAAGCGCGGAAAGCGCGACGCATTTCTCGCGAAGAGTCTTCACGCTGCCAAACTCCGGGTCCGCCGGAATCTGGGACCGCCAAGTAATCGCCGCTATCGAGCGGGCACATTTGGCACCTCTCGGGAAGGAATCCCAGTTTCGTAAAGTGCGATCTGAGCTTTAATCGCAGCGGCCAGGTCCGCGGCGCCGT
>JBIOVE010000180.1:0-6034 GCA_044867565.1 Candidatus Udaeobacter sp.
GGTTTCGCTCAGCCAATCTTTCCCGACGAGCTGGTTAGTGCTCAGTGACCCCTCTCTGAAATAGGTCATCCAAAGCAGATTTTGATAATCGCGCAGTCCGCCACATCCGCTCTTTATGTGGGGTTCCTGCAGGTAAACGCTGTCGCCGAATTTCTTGTGCCGCGCGAGCTGATCTTGCATCCGCATTTCGACATATTCCCGTTCGTGTCCCTGCACACATTTTGAGCGGAATTGCCTGCGAAATTCTTGTGCCAGCTCTGCATTGCCGGCGAGGAAGCGCGCTTCGAGCATGGCGGTTTTTGTGCGCATATCGCGATTGGCTTGCGCAATCGCTTCTTTGATCGAACGCGTGGAATGTCCGACCTTGAAGCCGCTGTCCCAGAGAAGATACAGGACTTGCTGCACCATTTCCTCGAGGTGCGGTGAAATTTTTTTCCTTCCTTGATGGTGTAACAGCATGACATCGATATCGCTGAAAGGGTTGAGTTCGCCACGGCCATATCCACCCAGGGCGATTAACGCGAGCGGCGTCCCGGATCCCGCGTTTCCGCTAGTAGCGGTGGCTGCAGCTCCGAAAACGTATTGCAAGAGCACATCAACAAGCTCCGCCCGCCGCGCGCAGATTTCGCGGCCGCCACCGCCGGCCTGGTGTTTCAGGCGCAACCGATATTCTTCAACCTTAAGAAATTTCTTATAAAGCGGGAGGACCTCCGTCGGGCGTCTTGCGCCCGTGGCAGTGAGTTGATTCGCCGCGTGCGCCAGTACTTTTTCGAGATGCTTGGATGTCGCCATTTCGGATTTGAGATCGCGGATCGCTGTCCCGCTCAATCTAAAATCGAAAACTCAAAATCCCAAACTGTAGTGGCCAGAGTTGCTCGCGAATCACGCGAATAAACGCAAATGAATCGAGACTGAAGCCTTCGCTTCGCGTCCATTGCCGCCTGCCGCGCCGAAGGCTCCGCGAAGGTGGGTGATTCGCGGGCTCTTCCTCAGATCTCGATCGCGTAACGCTTCATCTTGTTATAGAGCGTGGGACGCTGGATGCCGAGAAGTTCCGCGGCCTTCTTCTTGTTGCCGTGGCATTCCGCAAGCGCCTGAAGAATGGTGTTTCGCTCGACGTCATCGAGACTCTGCACGCCCGTTCGCGGTAGCGCGGCGATCTCGGTTTGTTGCAGCGCCGGAGGCAACTGCACTTCCGCGGGCAACTCTTTCACGTCGATCAAGTCGTGTCGCGCCAGCACTACCGCGTATTCAATTGCGTTCTGCAATTCCCGCACATTTCCCGGCCACGAGTAATCGAGTAACTTTTGAAACGCGCCTGGCGCAATGTCTGGTTCGGGTTTTCCGAGCTTTTGAGCAAACTGTCTGAGGAATAGCGCGATCAGGGGCGGAATATCCTGCCTGCGTGCCCGCAGCGGCGGCACCTCAATTTGGAAAGTGTTGAGGCGGTAATACAAATCGGAACGCAGCCGGTTCTCCGAAAGTGCCTGCGCAATTGGCCGATTGGTCGAAGCCATCACGCGAAAATCGGCCTTCATGGTGCGTGTGCTTCCAAGCGGCCGATATTCGCGCTCCTGCAGCACGCGCAAAAAACGCGTCTGCAAGTCTGCAGGCATATCCGATATTTCATCGAGAAAAAGCGTGCCGCCATTGGCGGCTGCGATCATTCCCGGAAAGTCGCTCATCGCGCCAGTAAAGGCTCCTTTCACATAACCAAAAAGCTCTCCCTCAATCATGGTCTGCGGAAATGCGGCGCAATTCAGCTTCACCATTGCCTGTCCCGCGCGCCGGCTGCGCGCGTGAATCGTGTTTGCAATCACTTCCTTACCCACACCGCTTTCACCAACGATGAGCACATTAGCGTCCGATGGCGCCATCGCATTGATCAATTCCTCGATTTGTTGCATCGGCTTGCTCGTAAAAATGGGAGTGGTCCGCGCCTCGGCGATTTCCAGACGCTTTTCGAGCTGCTCTGTTTTCTCCCGAAGTTCTTCCGCTTCTCGGACGAGGAACTGTTTTTCCAACGCTTTCTCGACGAGACTAAGCAATTCTTCGGGCGCGTACGGCTTGCTGATGAAATGGTAGGCCCCGCGCTTGATCGACTCGATCGCATTGTGCAATGAGTCGTGCGCTGTCAAAATAATGACCTGCATGTCCGGTAGCTCGGTCTTGATTCGATCGAGCATTTCCAATCCTTCTGCGTCGGGTAGCTGGAGATCGAGCAGGACGAGCGCGGGGCAGTTGGATTTCAGTAATTTGAATCCCTGGGAAGCCGTGGGCGCGGTATCGACTTGATAACCATGTCGCTCGAGAAGCGCCCCGAGCGTCATGAGGATCGGCCGCTCGTCATCAATGACCAGAATGCGACGGTTCTCTGTTTTCACATTGAATAGCATCGGCATCCTTGCCGATGAAGCGCGGACATGGGCTGGAAGCCGATGCTATGGCTGCAATGGCAAAGTGACCGTCGTAACAAGCATCGAACCTTTTGGATCATACTGAGCATGCATTTCGCCACCGTGAGCTTCCACGATAACGCGGACGCGATTTAGTCCAAGGCCATAATGGCCCTGGCTGATTTTGCGAAGCGGTTCGCGCGCCCAATTTGCGGTAGGTAATTCAAATCGCTCTTTCGGCTCCCGAAGGATAAAGAGGAATCGGTTTTTTTCGATCCTGGCCGCCAGAACAAGCGCGCCATTGCCGCGGTCGTGCTGGAAAGCGTTGGCACAAAGTTCGATGAACGCCTGCTGCAAAAGTTCAGGATCGATCTTCAACACCGCATCGCCCGCCTCGATGTCCCAGGTGATCTCGGCGCTCTTGTTTGGGAATTCCTGCGCGATTTTCTTGCGCACGTCCTCGACGAAATCAGAGGTGGGGTAGGTGATTAGATTGGGTTTAACTTCACCAAGTCCTCCTGAAAGTTTTTGTAAAGTCGAGGTCAGTCCGGAGATCATTTCGCGCAGACGATTGATCTCGCCCTTGAGTTCTGCATCTCCCGCCAACTCGCTGATGTACGAGGATTGCAGCTCTATTGAATTTACATGGTTACGAAGATCGTGACTGAGTTGTTGGATAAAGCGAACCATGTCGATCCACGGGACGCTGAATGGATCACTTCGATCTTGAGGAGCCACGCCTGCCATATTCCGGCACAAACCTACCAAATCGACAAGGAAAGGCGATTTCCCAATCGCCGCGGTCGCGGTGGCGACCGCTCCTTGCTATTTCTCGAGTGAAAACTTGTCGTCCACCGCGTCTTCGCCCGTCGCGATCCGGATACGCGAATCATTACTCGCCAGATGCCGCAGCACATGGAACACGTCCTCGGGATCTGCATCGATGGCGCGTGCAATTTCCTCAGCGGTTTTTCCTGCTCCATCGGCGAGTTTCTCGCGCACTTGCTTTTGAAGCCGCAACAATTTGGTCGCAGCTTTTTTCCCAGCCTCAACGCCAGGTTGGTCATAGGCGTTGATATTGACCAGTGACCCATAGAAGCCCACTGCCCGCTCGTAAAGCGCGATCAACATGCCGACGTTGAACGCGTTCACTTCGGGGATAGTCATCGTGATCGATTCACGGCCGCTTTCGTAGAGCGCACTTCGCGTCCCACGCAAAAAGCCCTGAAGATAATCGCCGCTTGTGATCCCATCCTCGACTTCGAAACGCCTATCGTGCCGATCTTTGCGTACTTCGATGAATGTGACGAAAAAATTCAAAATGCCATCGCGCAACTGTTGCACGTAAGCGTGCTGATCGGTCGAGCCTTTGTTGCCGTAAACAGCAATGCCCTGATGCACAACTTTTCCATCGAGGTCTTTTTCTTTTCCCAACGATTCCATCACCAGTTGCTGCAGATATTTGCTGAACAATGTCAGCCGATCTTTGTAGGGGAGGATCACCATGTCTTTCTCTCCTTTGCCATTGCCGGCGTAATACCACATCAGCGCCAGAAGCATCGCGGCGTTTTGGGCCACATCGGGTATGCGGGTCCGTTCGTCCATGGCCGTCGCGCCGGCGAGAAATTTATCTACGTCAAACCCCTGCAACGTCATTGGAAGAAGTCCAACCGCGCTCATCACCGAAGTGCGTCCGCCAATCCAATCGTACATCGGGAATCGGGCGAGCCATTGATTGTTTTCCGCATACTTATCTAATTCGCTCGCGACGCCAGTCACAGCCACAGCGTGTTTGCCGAATTGAAGCCCGTTCTCTTTGAATTTTGCTTCCGCCTCGAACATTCCATTTCGTGTTTCTTTGGTTCCACCGGATTTGGAAACGACAATGACGAGCGTCTGCGGAAGGTGCTTGTCGATCTTCTCGAAAACGCGATCGAAGCCATCCGGATCGGTATTGTCGAAAAAATAGATGTCCATGGGATCGCGCGATGATCCGAGTGCGTCTGCCACGAATTGCGGCCCGAGCGTTGAACCGCCGATGCCGATGAGAAGAATGTGTTCGAAACGCTTTCCATTTTCGGCAGCGATTTTTCCGGCGTGAACGTCCACCGCAAACTTCTTGATGCGTTCATTGGTTTCTTCGATAGCTGCGCGAATTTCCGCAGTGGGTGCCAGCGCGGGATTTCGGAGCCAGTAATGGCCGACCATGCGCTTCTCATCGGGATTGGCGATTGCTCCCGCCTCCAGCTTCCGCATTGCTGCAAACGCCTTTTCAATCTGCGGCTGCATTTTTTCGAAGAAATCGTCCGGAAATTTCATCCGGCTGATGTCGATCGAAAAATCGAGATCAGCGTAGCGCAAAAAATATTGCTGAAAACGCTGCCAAAGCGAAGAGGAAGGCATCGACTCAGCTAACCTCAACGGGCGATTGAGGTCAATCGCCCTACCTGGGTGGCGTCGGCTGATTGCCGGGTACATTCCGCTTTTTGACCGGCACTTCCTCTTCCACGGCAACTTCGTATTCCGGCCGGCGAACTCCCATCAGCCAGTGATCGAACCAACCCACGATATTTTGCAATCGCTCGATCCGATGCCACGGCTGGCCAGCGCGGGAAAGCTCGTGAGATTCGTTAGGGAACCGCACCATCACCGTCGGAATTTTGCGAAATTTGAGCGCGCGAAACATTTGCTCGCCGCCGGCGCCAGGCGGCGTGCGATAATCTGCTTCGCCCAGAATAAACATCATCGGCGTCTTTACATTCTTGATGTAATTGATCGGCGATCGCGTCTTGAAATCCTGTTCGCCCTCAAATGGCGGCTCCTTGAACCAGTTCGGCTGAAACAACGTGAAATCGGCCGAGTACCACCAATCTCCCCAGCTTGCAATGTCACGCTGGGAGACCGCCGCGGCAAAGCGGTTCGTTTGTCCGACAACCCAATTCGTCAGCAGTCCGCCGCCGCTTCCGCCGGTGACGCCAAGTTTTTTATCGTCGATGTAGCCGCGCCGAATCACGTCATCCACACCTGCCATTAAATCTTTATAATCGTCGCCCGGATAATGATACTGAATCACATTGCCGAAATCCTGCCCGTAAGTCGTGCTGCCTCGCGGATTTGGGTAAAGCACCACGTAACCCTTCGCGGCCATCCACTGGAACTCATGCTCGAAGATGTAGCCGTAAGCCGCGTGCGGTCCGCCATGAATGTTGAGAATGAGCGGGTATTTTTTCGCAGGGTTGAAGTCCGGCGGTTTTTGCACCCATGCTTGAATGCGTTTGCCATCAAAGCTTTCATACGAAATCTCTTCCGGCTCGGTGAGATTAAGCCTTGAGAAAAGCGCATCATTGACGTGGGTTAACTGGCGTCCCGCGCTTGCGGGACTGCTGCGATCCATCACGAAGAGATCGTTTATCCGCGTGGGCGTCGACACCGTGTAAGCGATTTCCGATCGGTCTGCGGAGGCACGGAAACGAAACACTGCCTGGTTGCCGTGCGTCAGATCGGTTTCTTCCCCGGTTTGGGTATCGAACGAGCCGAGAACTGTTCTACCCTCTTTTCCGCAGACCTCGATCAAATTGCGCCCATCGGGTGTCCATAAAGGAATATTCGCGCCGCCAGCGCGCGGAGGCGCATTGTCC
>JBIOVE010000181.1:0-6917 GCA_044867565.1 Candidatus Udaeobacter sp.
ACACTCACGAGTACATCTCGACTGGCTCACGCGAGAACAAGTTCGGCATCGCGCTGGATCGCATCGCCGCCGTTTACGAACGCGCCGCGAACATGCGCAACGTCGACATCGTCGGCGTGCAGATGCATATCGGCTCGCAAATCACGGAGGCGCAGCCATTCGCGGACGCGATTAAGAAAGTCGCGCCGTTCGTGCACGATTTGAAATCACAATACGCGATCAAGTTCTTCAGTATCGGTGGCGGGCTCGGCATTGTTTACGAGTCGTCCTTTGAGAGCGGCGCGAAGGAATGGTGGGACTCGAGCACGATTACGAATAAGAGTAGGAGCAGGAGGAAGAGGAAGAATGCATTGTCGATCCAGCAATATGTCGATGCGATTTTACCGGCGTTGCGCGAATTGAAAGTGCTTATTCTGCTCGAGCCGGGCCGCTTGCTGGTCGGAAATGCCGGGGTTTTGCTGACGCGCGTTCGCTACACCAAGCAAACCGGCCAGAAGAAATTCGCGATTGTGGACGCGGGGATGAACGACCTGATTCGGCCAGCGCTTTACCACAGCTATCACGAGATTGTGCCGGTGAAGGAATCGCGGTCTGTAGGGGAAGGTGACAGCTTCCTGTCGAGCAAGAGCAAGAGAAAGGAAACAGAGAAGATCGATATTGTCGGTCCCGTTTGTGAGAGCGGCGATTTTTTTGCGCTCGACCGCGAGATGCCCGAAGTGCGCGAGGGCGACCTTCTCGCGATCATGAGCGCCGGCGCCTACGGATTTGTGATGGCTTCGAATTACAATTCGCGTCCGCTGCCTGCGGAGACGCTGGTGCGCGGCGATAAGGTCGCGCTGATTCGAAAACGCCAAACGTGGCAGGATCTGGTGCGCGATGAGGTCAAGCCCAATTGGTTGTAGCCGGCTAGCCGCGGTCACCGACCGCGGCTACAGTGCCCCTTGCGCATTGCGCGTTCTGCATAAATAATGCTCCTGCCAAAATCCATGAAACGACTGCTCATCATCTTTTCGCTGCTCGCTCTCGCGCAGGCGTCGCAAGCTCGGCAAGTTGCAGGCGAATGGGTCATCGTCGTAGGCGGACCCTCCATGTATCAGTGGGAGAAATACAAAGCCTATCCGCACGACCATTGGTGGGCGAACTTTGTTCGCGCCGCTCGTATTCGCACTGAGCAATTGCGCGCCGAACGCGGCCCCGACGCCTTAATCACCTGGCTCGTTTATAAGCAAGGCTATATCGATCGCGCGCAGCAGGAAAACCAGGATTTGATCTCCCACATCAATTCCGTGCGCGATAAATTTAACCTTAACCTGGTCTATTTTCACGCTGGATCAGAAGTCGTCGATTACCTGAACAACGGGCAACCGCGCGATCAGGTGAAGATTGCCGGCTTCGAATATTTCGGGCATTCCAATCGAGCTTGTTTCATGTTCGATTACAGCAACGTGCTCGACAGCGCATCGAAATCGTGGCTGCACGAGGACGAGTTGACCAGGATCGATCGGCGCGATTTCGCGCGGGGCGCTTACGTAAAGAGTTGGGGCTGCCATACCGGCGAGAGCATGTCGAAGAAATGGAATCGCGCCACCGGCACGCATATGATCGGCGCCATAGGCAAAACGCAATTCATGTTGGAAGAACTGCCAATCATCAGTTCCGCGGGCGGCAAGTGGGTGAACTAATTTTCGATCTTCGAATTTCGATTGGATTGTTGTTGTCTTGTCATTCCGAGCGGAGTCGAGGAATCTCTCACTGCTATTCTGAATCACGTTGCTTCGACTGCGCGTTATGAATTTCGCGGAACTCTCGGCCCTTTATCATCAGCCGCTCTTCGATTTAATTTCACAAAGCCGGGATGTGCATCTCGACCACTGGCGCGGCGAAGAGGTGCAGCGTTGCAGCTTGCTCAGCATCAAAACCGGCGGATGCAGCGAAGACTGTGCCTATTGCGCGCAATCCTCTCATTACTCCACCGGCGTCGCGCGCGAAGAGTTGTTGTCGCTTGAAGATGTTCTGGCCGCGGCGAACCGGGCGCGTTCACAAGGCGCGACCCGCTTCTGCATGGGCGCGGCCTGGCGCGGCGTGCGCGACGGCTCTGAAAAATTTGAGCGCGTCCTCGAAATCGTTCGCGAAGTAAGCCAGCTCGGCATGGAAGTGTGCGTCACGCTCGGGGAAATCGGTCCGGTGGAAGCGCTTAAACTGAAGGCCGCCGGCGTTACCGCTTACAATCATAACATCGACACATCCCCGGAATTTTATCCCGAGATTGTGAGCACTCACACGTTTCAGAATCGCCTTAACACCATTGCCGCCGTGCAGGATAGCGGGATGTCGGTTTGTTGCGGGGGAATTATCGGCATGGGTGAATCTGAAACCGATCGCCTGCGCATGCTGGAAGTGTTAAGCAATTTCGATCCGCCTCCGGAAAGCGTGCCGATCAATTGTTTGATGGCGATGCCGGGCACGCCGCTGGCCGATCAACCGCCAGTCGATATTTTTGAGCTCGTCCGATTAATTGCTGTCACACGCATCGCCTTGCCCAAGGCGCGCGTTCGTCTGGCGGCGGGGCGCACCAGGCTTTCGCGTGAGGGTCAGGCGCTTTGCTTCTTCGCCGGCGCAAATTCAATTTTTTATGGCAACAAACTTCTCACGGCAAAAAATCCCGCGGCTGATGTCGATGTTGCCCTTTTGCGTGAGCTCGGACTAGACGTTGAATCAGACCTGCAAGGAGCGACGGCTTCCTAGCCGTCGTTTCTTGCCTGCCCGGCGGCAGCCAAAATTTAGATCGACAACGCGGCGATCATTTTGCGATGAATGTCTCAGGGTTTGCTGGGACTCAATAAAAACCTCAACAGAAAGAAATTATGAACTGGAAAAAATTCTTCATCGCATTCATCGCAGCCTTCGTTTTCATCTTCGTATTTGGATTCCTTTGGTACGGGAAGTTTATGCAGGACATCCATAATGAAGTGCCAACGCTTTGGCGGACCGAAGCAGATTTTGGGAGTCACTTCCCATGGCTGATTTTGGGTCACATCGTGATGGCGTTCTTTCTCACTCTGCTTTACGCGCGCTTTGTTCCAGCGGGCGGCGCAGGTGCGGGCGCGATGTTGGGAATCCTGGTGGCGTTGGTCTATGCTGGCGCCGACCTGATCACCTTCGCAGTGCAGCCGCTCACGACCAAAATCCTTGGCGGGTGGATTGTCGGGGACCTGATCCAATTCGCTATCGCCGGCGCGATCATCGGTGCGATTTATAAATCCGCATCGGCGCGCATGCCTTAGCGCGAGTAGGGCGGCACTCTTTCAATTGGGGAGCACAGGCTGCCAGCCTGTAGTTGCTGGCAGCTTGCCGGCAACATTTTTTGCGGAAGCGAACCGGCATCGCACACGACGCCTCGGCAAGCTGCCGAGACGAACAGGCTGGCAGCCTGTGCTCCCCAGAATCTCGCTGAAGCAACGCTGGAGAGATTGCGATTTTAAGCTCGACATTCGACGTTTCTTCATGACTCCGCAAACTCCTGCCGCGCTTGGATATCGCATGCCTGCGGAATGGGAACCACATGCCGCCACCTGGCTCTCATGGCCTCGGCGCGAAGGAATAAGTTTTCCCGATTCGTTCGATCGGGTTCTGCCTGGTTTGCGGGCAATGGTGGAAGCCCTGATCGAATCGGAACAAGTTTGCATCAATGTTTGCAACGGCGCCCACGAGGCGGAGGCGCGCGCATCGTTACGCGGATTATCGATGGACCGCGTCACGCTTTGCCGGATTCCAACAAACGAGCCATGGTGCCGCGATCACGGACCGATTTTTCTCACTCGCGGTGCCGATCCGCGCCTTGCGATTGTCGATTGGGATTATAACGCCTGGGGCAGCAAGTATCCGCCATTCGATCTGGATGAAGTGGTACCCACACGCATCGCGCAATTTCTCAACCTACCAGTTTTTTATCCGCGGATGATTTTGGAAGGCGGCTCGATTGATGTAACCGGCGCGGGCGCGCTGCTTACCACCGAATCGTGTCTCTTAAATCGAAATCGCAATCCTCAACTCGACCGCGAACAAATCGAACAACGGCTGCGTGATTATCTGGGGGTTCGCGAAATTCTTTGGCTCGGAGACGGCATTGCTGGCGACGACACCGATGGCCACATCGACGATCTCGCGCGGTTCGTTTCCGAGCGAACCGTTGTCACCGTTGTCGAAGTAGATCGTGACGACGAACATTACGAGCCGCTTCAGCAAAATCTCGCGCGCCTGCGGGAAATGATAATTGAAGGGAGCAAGATCGACATCGTCACCCTGCCGATGCCAAAGAAGATTGTGCGTGAAGGGCTGCGATTGCCGGCGAGCTACGCCAATTTCTATATCGCAAATTCCTGTGTCCTCTTGCCCACGTTCGCCGATCCAAATGACGAAACTGCGTTAGCGATCTTGCGCGATCTTTTTCCCGACCGGCGCGTCATCGGGATCGATTGCCGCGAATTAATTTGGGGACTGGGCACGTTTCACTGCCTGACGCAGCAGCAGCCGGCAGTGTCATCGTGAGCGAAGCGAAGGATCCCGCCCAAAGATGCAAGGACATTCTCGGCAAATAGCCACCTTCGTGGCTCCGATTGTGACGTCCCTCACTTCGTTCGGGATGACACGCGAATTTAATCCGCCGTCCGTCCGGGCTTGTAACCGCTCTTCAAAATTGCGTCATGAAGGTCGGGTGCATGCGTTTTGCGCGCATCGAATGTAACCATGACGCGCTCATGTCCGAGATCGACTATTACATCTTGCACCCCGCTGATTTTCATCAGCACCGGGCGCAGTTTTCGCACGCATTCGTCGCAATCTTCGCCTTCTGTTGCGACCTCGATTGTTTCCAAGATCGCGTGATCGGCCCGTTCGGGATTAAACGGGTCGCTCGGCTCGGGATCGTTTGGGCGTGCCGGGTCCATCGTCTCTCTATTTAACGTGCGAGGATGGTGCGCCGGCCGTCTCGGAATCTCGGGTCATCGCCGCCAAATTCGGTTGCCATCCCGAATCTGCCTGAGGCGCATGAAGGATCTCGCACTCGGGGCGAGCATATCCCGATGATCCAACGATGTTCATTAGCCCAATGTGAGGTCCCTCGCTTGCGCTCGGGACGACATCGCACTGACTTCTCGCGCGATTGGCTCCAGCACGCGCCACACGTTTTCAGCGAGAATTTTTTGTCCGGCGGCGTTTGGATGAATACCGTCCGGCAAATTCAAAGACGGATCGCCTGCCACGCTATCGAGGAGGTACGGCACCAAAGCCGCGCCATTTTTGGCCGCGAGTTCAACGAACATTTTGCCGAAGGCGGAAACATAATCGTCGTCCCCAAAAACTTTCGGGGCTGCCATTCCGACAATCACCACACGCGCATCTGGATTGCGCGCTTTCACTTTATCGATGATCTGCTGGAGATTATTTTGGATTTGATCGACCGGCACACCGCGAAAGGCATCGTTGATACCAAGTTCCAGAATGAAGATGTCGGTCTTGCGTTTTAAATGGGCGGGAAGTCGTTCCAAGCCACCTTCGGTCGTGCCGCCAGTTTGGCTGGCGTTGGTTACTTGAAAGTGCAGACCGGCGGCGCGCAACTTGTTTGCCAACAGAGCCGGGTACGCTTCACTCGGCTTCAGGCCAAATCCCCCGGAAAGGCTGTCGCCCAGCACGAGGATGGTTTTCATTTGCGAAGAAATAGAGGCCGTACAGGCGGGTTGCGCGGACAGGATCGATATCAGCACGCTTAAAAGGGACGGGTGAATTTTCATACGAAAACCGATTACATTTGATTCGGACTTCGGTGTTTGGTGTTTGATGTTCAATGTTTAACGGTTTAACGATTTAATCTCGTTAACGTTTTAACCTCTTAACATTCTTCCTATGGCAAATTACGCTATCAACGGGTTCGGTCGTATCGGGCGCAACGTGCTTCGCGCCATGACGCAAAAACAAGTCGAACAGATTCGCGCGATTAATGATCTTACTGACACGCACACGCTCGCCCATCTGCTCAAATGGGATTCAGTCCACGGCAAGTTCGACGGCGAGATCGGTTACGACGATGAGAACATCATCGTGCGTGGCCACAAAATTAAAATTTTGAAGGAGCGTGAACCCGCGAACCTACCGTGGAAAGAACTCGATATCGATGTGGTGCTCGAATCGACCGGCTTGTTTACCAGCCGCGACAAAGCCGAGCTGCATCTGAGCAAGGCAGGCGCGAAACGAGTGCTGATCAGCGCGCCGGCAAAAGATCCTGACGTGACGATTTGCATGGGCGTGAACGATCAGCTTTACGATCCGGCAAAGCATCACGTCGTTTCAAACGCGAGTTGCACAACGAATTGTCTCGCGCCAATGGCAAAGGTCCTGAACGACAAATTCGGGATCGCGCACGGATTCATGAGCACCATCCACAGCTATACAAATAACCAGCGCATTCTCGATTTCCCACATAAGGATTTGAGGCGCGCACGGGCAGCGGCGATCAATATCATTCCGTCCACGACTGGGGCCGCCAAGGCGATCGGCGAAGTCATTCCAGAATTGAAAGGGAAGCTCAATGGCGGCGCGTTCCGCGTCCCAACTCCAGATGGTTCGGTCACGGATTTCACTGCCGTGCTCGAAAAAGACGCGACGGTCGATACAGTCAATGGCGCGTTCAAGGAAGCTGCGTCGGATAAAAGCTACGAGGGCGTGGTCGAATACAGCGATGAGCCGCTCGTTTCGCAGGACATCATTGGCAATCCGCATTCCTGCATTTTTGACAGCAAATTGACGCTCATGCTTGGCAACCGTTTCGCGAAAATCGTCGGTTGGTACGATAACGAATGGGGCTACAGCAGCCGTTGCGTTGAATTGCTGGAACTGTTGGGAAAATAGGGACTCGTAATCGT
>JBIOVE010000182.1:0-17472 GCA_044867565.1 Candidatus Udaeobacter sp.
AATCAACGATCCCCATGAGGCTAATATTTCCACCCACGGATTCGAACGCATACTGATTAGGCGAGTCGCTTTCCACCGACAAAAGGACCGTGTGAGCCTCGAATCCAAGCGGGCCGCGGAAACTAAAATCGACCGTTTTAGATGAAGTCACGGTGGCCCTTGTCACCATGAGGAACTGCCGCCGATATGATTGGATGCTGGCCAGCCGGGCTTTGCACTCTGGCAACGGCTGACTCATGTGTAGGGTTTTTTGTAAGAGCATAGGAATAAGGGTTTATTGCGTTAAACTTAAGCAATAGGGATGCCATCATGTTCGCCCAGCGGAATGAACTGAACTACCGCAATATTGTGTTCATTTTCTTTACACTCCTGTATCGAGCCAAAACGCTAGGAGCTGCGTGTCGAATCAATCATAAGTCGCCAGTCAGTGGGCAGTTCCATCAGATTTTCACCTAATCCACCAAGCAGCGGCACGTCGAGAATCTTCTTGAGAATTTCGACATTGGTCACAACGGCTATATCGCTTCCTACTGAAATGCCATTCAGGATGACGCCGACGCAGCGCAGCTTGTGGTCGGCGACGCTTCGCACGGTGAGCGCCGTGTGATTCAGGCAACCGAGCCGGTTCTGCGCTACCACCAAGACCGGCAACTTCATTTCGAGCGCCAAATCGCTCATGAAATAATCGGAACGAATCGGCACCAGCCAGCCACCGACCCCTTCCACGACGACGTGCTCAACCCGGTTCTGAAGAGCGTGAAAAGCAGCGAGGATATGCTCGATGTCAATGCTCACCTCCTCCATAAGACTGCCCACGATCGGCGCGGCCGGCGTCTTCAACCAAACCGGATTAATATCGTCGATCAATAAGCCGTCGCTGCCCGCCGCCAGCAGAAGTTCAGCGTCTCGACGATCTCCACAGCAGATTGGCTTCATTCCGGCACAGCTTGTTCCCGCCGCGCGCAGCAAACGCAGGAGCTGGACTGCAGTGTGCGTCTTGCCTACGCCGGTATCTGTCCCGGTAATGAAAAGGCTCACGCGAGCGTCGCGGTGGCATCGGCTTCCAGCCGATGATTCTGAAGCGCCGGCAGAACGCCGACGCTGCCACCAGTCGTCGCGCGACTTGCGCTGATCGTTTGTACCATCGACCGGAAAATCTTCGCACCATCGACGCTGCCAAGGCGCGCATCGGAGGCGCGATCGGGGTGAGGCATCAGGCCGAAGACATTACGCTCGGGATTGCAGATGCCGGCGATGTTTTCAATCGAGCCATTCGGATTCGCTTCGGCAACAATACGTCCGTGGCTATCCGAATAGCGCAAAATCACTTGTCGATTTGCATTAAGATCGCGCAAAGTTGCTGCGTCCGCGAAGAAGCAACCTTCGCCATGCGCAACCGGCATGCGAAGAAGTGTTCCCTTCGAGCAGCCGTGCGTGAACGGCGAATCATCCACTTCCACGCGCATTGTGACCATATCACACACAAATCGGAGCGAACGGTTCCGCACAAGCGCACCAGGCAAAAGGCCCGCCTCGCACAGAACTTGGAATCCGTTGCACGTGCCGAGCACGAGTTTGCCTGCGCGCGCGTTACTTATCACCGCTTGCATGATTGGCGAAAAGCGCGCAATGGCGCCGCAACGAAGATAGTCGCCATAGGCGAACCCACCGGGCAATACGATCGCGGCAAAGTCATCGAGCGACGTTTCCTTGTGCCAGACGTATTCGGCGCGCAATCCGTCGAGACCATTAATCGCCGCAATACAATCCTGATCGCAATTCGAACCGGGAAATTGGATGACGGCGAATTTCATAATATCAGCTATAAATTAACACAGACTCTCACAGATCGCTGATACTGCGGATTATTCCTTACTCAGCTCGTAATCTTCGATCACTGGATTCGACAGCAAATCCCGGCAAAGCCCGTGCAATCTTGCTTCAAGATCGCCATCTTTTCCATCGACATCAATCTCCATGTATTTGCCGATTCTGACGCTGCGCACCTCCGGCATTCCCAGATGCTGCATTGCATCGCGTACGGCGTTGCCCTGCGGATCGAGCACGGCCGCTTTCGGCATCACGACGACTTTCACTTTCATCGCCTCACCATATTTGCGGCTGATTGCATGAACAAGTGTAATCCGGACTCATGCCTCCCGAACAACTTCGGCGGGCTTCTTATCTTCGCGTAAACCAAGGAAAACAGGTGCGCGCAGTTTTTTGTCGCGGGTCCACTCAGCGAATTTGATCTCGCAAACCAACACCGGATTTACCCAATGCATCTTGCGCATCATGGAAGGCGTGATTCCCAGCACCCATTGTCCATTTTGTTTTGATGGCAGGTCGACAAACGGGCAATCGTCGCGCTCTTGGGACCGGAGTTTTTTGTGTAACATTGACAACGATTTCGCGGTGAAGCCCGTTCCGACTTTGCCGGCAAAAATGAGACGACTGTCTCCTTTCTTTTTCTTGTTCTCGTAATAACCAACCAGGATTGCACCGAAATGTTTGCGCGCGCCCTGCGGCGGGGTGTATCCGCCGATGACGAATTCCTGTTCGTTGACGCATTTGAGCTTGATCCATGCGCCGCTCCTACGGCCAGGCTCGTAAATCGAGTTGCGCTGTTTGCCAATAATTCCCTCGAGGCCCCGGCGCTTTACTTCTTCAAGCAGTGGTTTTGCTTCTCCGCCGATCGCGCCCGAGTAGCGTATTGGATCGCCCGCGTCCGCGCAAAGCTTTTCGAGAACATTTTTCCGCGCCTCCAACGACAACGCGGTCAAGCGTTTGCCGTCGAGCTGGAGCAGGTCGAATGCGTAGAAATAAACGGGCGATTTCCGTCCTTCCATCTCGCGCGCCTGAAGAAGTTGAAAGGAGGAACGGCCTTCTTCATCGAGCGCAACGGCTTCGCCGTCGATCACGCATTCGCGCGCCGGCAAATCCTTTACCGCCTCAACAATTTCCGGGAAACGTCCAGCCAATTCATTCTTGTTTCGCGATAGCAGCGACACTTTCTTGCCGGTCTTCACCGCGATCAGGCGGATGCCGTCAAACTTGAGTTCGTAAATCCAATCGCCGCCAGCTGGAGGTTTCTCCATCAGACGCGATTTCATCGGCTCGATGAATCGCGGTTTTTCATTTGGTAAGGACAGACCCCCGAGCTGTCCGTCGAATTCGGGTTTTCCCGATTTGGTTCCCCCGCGCGCCCGGGTCCGGGCCGGACTCGCATTATCACGCCCGGCCACGGCCGCCTTGATGCGCGCCTTCAATGTCGATGTGGCGTTCGCACCTTTTTCTTCGCGACCGGACTCCCACTCAGCGTCGCGCGCTTCCGCGATTTGTTTCATCGTGCGTCCGGTCTTAACCGATTGATCTTCGAGTTTTTTGGAAATTGGTTTGGCGTCGGCGCCGGTTTTCAAGATCAGCCACTGATTCTTTTCGTCGTCCCGGCCACGGATGCGCACGAGTGTCCATTCGCCTTTGGCTTTTTCGCCATCGAGGACGAGATGCAGTTTGCCTTCCTGAAGCGATTTCGTGGGCTGCTCGCCGTAAATGTAATAAGCGCCTTGGTCCCAGACCATGACCGTGCCACCGCCGTAGCTTCCTTGGGGAATGACGCCTTCGAAGCTTTCGTATTCGATCGGGTGATCTTCGACCTCCACTGCCAGGTGTTTTTCGCCTTTCTTCCAGGGAAACCCTTTTGGCACAGCCCAGGATTTCAAGACGCCTTCCATTTGCAGCCGGAAATCGTAATGCAGACGACGTGCATCGTGTTTTTGGATGACAAAGCGGGATGCGCCTCGCACCGCTTTGGGCAATGGTTTTCCGCCTTTTGGTTCGGAAGTGCGCGCGAAATCGCGCTTACGTTTGTATTCGGTCAAGCCCATTGAACCGAATTTAGCGATGGTCACAGACCGCCGCTACAGGAAAGCGCCCCGAAATCTCTCGGATTTGCTACCCAACAACCTACGCCTCTGTCGGAAGCGTCTCGCCCACGAGATAGCGAGTGAATCGCCGGATGACGATGTTCTCGCCCAGCTCGGCGATCTTCGATTTCATCAGGTCTTCAATCGTCTGGTCCGGGTTTTTAATGAAAGCTTGCTCGAGCAGACAAACGGTGCTGAAAAATTTATCCAGTTTTCCTTCGACAATCTTGTTCAAGACGTTCTCCGGTTTGCCTTTGACCTGCGCCTTGTAAATCTCGCGCTCGGCTTCGGTGAGATTGCCCGGAACATCCGCGCGACTGACGTAAAGAGGGTGCGCGGCGGCAATGTGCAAGGTGATGTCTTTCACGAACTCGCGAAAATTCTCGTTCCTGGCCACGAAATCCGTTTCGCAATTCACTTCCACAAGCACGCCGACTTTTCCTTGCAGGTGAATGTAAGAGGCCACGATACCTTCCTTCGTCGCCCGCGAGGCCTTCTTTCCCGCGCCGGCGATGCCTTTCATTCTTAAGATCGCCTCTGCTTTCTCCAGATCACCGCCGCTCTCTGCAAGAGCACGCTTGCAATCCATGAAACCGGCATTCGTTTTTTCGCGGAGCTGCTTAACCAGTTGTGGAACAATTTGCATGGGAAGGGATTCGTTAAATCATTGAATCGTTAAACCGTTGAATCGTTGAATGGTTAAATCGTTACGATGTAACAATCTAACGATTTAACGTTTCAACCTCTCACGCGGACACGCCTGCCATTTCGACCTGCTCACGGATTCGAGCTTCGCCGCTGGCCGAAACAATGGCGTCCACGAGCTTTTGTAAAATCACGCGAATAGCGCGAATCGCATCATCGTTTCCAGCGATTGGATAATCGATCAGCTCGGGATCTGCATTGGTATCGACGACGGCGACGACTGGAATCCCGAGGCGCCGCGCCTCATTCACCGCATTCTGTTCGCGAGTCGTGTCGATCACCACCAGTACATCGGGTAACTGCGCCATCTCGAGTATGCCATCGAGATTGCGCCGGAGCTTCGCCGCTTCGCGATTGAGCGCGGCCAATTCCTGTTTGCCCATCTTCTTGTATTCGGGCGATTGCTCGATCTGCTCAATGTATTTCAAGCGACCAATGCTCTTGCGAATGGTCGCGAGATTAGTCAGCGTACCGCCGAGCCATCGCTGATTGACATAAAACTGGCCGCAAGCCATCGCCGCTTCTTTTACCGCTTCCTGCGCCTGTTTCTTGCAGCCCACGAAGAGTATTTTACCTCCGCGACGCGTCACTTCCTGGAGAAACTCTGTGGCGCGGTGAAGCTGCTTCACGGTTTCATCAAGATTGATGATGTAAATCTGGTTGCGCTGTTCAAAGATGAACGGCTTCATCTTCGGGTTCCAGCGCTTAGTCTGGTGACCAAAATGGACACCAGCTTCGAGAAGCTCCGGCACTAATTCTAGTGTGTC
The DNA here is from genome assembly GCA_044867565.1 of Candidatus Udaeobacter sp. Taxonomy (GTDB): domain Bacteria; phylum Verrucomicrobiota; class Verrucomicrobiia; order Chthoniobacterales; family UBA10450; genus Udaeobacter. The sequence goes on from JBIOVE010000182.1 coordinate 5,399, forward strand.
AGCCATAAAAAATCACGCCGGCCGAATGGCACGGCGAGTGACGAATATGCTATGGCGCCTCGCGGATGGCAAACTCAATTTCCGCTGCGGAAAAACCCATTTCACAATCTGACGGCTCATTTTGAATGCGTCGCACGCTCCGCATAACGCGCGAGGACCCAGCAGAGATCGGACAGGCGATTCAGGTAGCGCAAAATCTCCGGATTAAAATCTTTTTCATCGGTCGTGAACGTGGCGATGTGGCGTTCGGCGCGACGGCAGGTTGTACGGGCGAAATCGAGCGCGGCGGAAACTGGCGTCCCCCCGGGGATGACCCAATCTTTCGGGTAAAGCGATTTATCTTTCTCAAGATCGATAATTACCGCGGTGATTCGGTCCACCATAGCCGTCGTGGCAAGATGAAAACCGTCTTTGACGTAGTGTTCCTTATCTTGCGCCGTTGTTGCCAGTTCGCCCATCACAACGATCAAATCTTTTTGCGCGGCTAGGATTTCGTCTGAAAGAAACTTTTCGCTTGAAATGGATCGGGCAAGGCCGAGCGCGGCGGTCAACTCGTCGACACACCCATAGGCATCAACGCGTGGATCGGCTTTGGATACGCGACGGCCGTACATGAGCGAAGTTTCACCTTCGTCGCCGGTTTTGGTTACGATGGACATTGCTTCTACCATTACGACGCCGCTCTGTGGAGCCGACGAATATCTCCCAGAACGACCATCACGGCTCGACAGAGTCTCGCCCGTACCCTAGAAATGTTCACCCGATCGCCGGCTGGGGCTCGGCTTCTTCCATTACCGGCGCGCCAATCTGCTCGCCGAGTTCAACCAACTTAATCTCGCGGTGTTGAGGGAACCCAGTGCCTGCTGGAATCAGATGACCCATGATGACGTTCTCTTTGAATCCGCGTAGCCGATCGACTTTGCCAAGCGTAGCCGCCTCGGTAAGCACGCGGGTCGTATCCTGGAACGACGCGGCCGAAATAAAACTGTCCGTTTCAAGTGAAGCTTTGGTGATACCGAGAAGCACAGGCGTGGCCTCAGCCGGCTTACCGCCCTGATCAACCACGCGCTGATTCTCCGCTTCAAAGTCGATCCGATCGATTTGATCGCCCCATAGCAACGAAGTGTCGCCTGGATCGGTAATTTTCACTTTGCGCAACATCTGACGCACGATGATCTCGATGTGCTTGTCATTGATCTCAACGCCCTGCAGGCGATATACCTCCTGCACTTCGTTGACCAAGTGTTCCTGCAAGTCCTGAGGTCCGCAGACTTCGAGGATTTCGTGTGGAACAACCGGGCCTTCGGTGAGTTGCTGGCCTTTCTTCACGAAATCGCCTTTGAAGACGATGATGTGCTTGGTCAGCGGGATCAGATGCTCTTCCTCGCTCCCAGTATCGGGGTCCTTCAAAATCAGGCGTCGTTTTCCGCGGGCAGTTCCACCCATCTCGACAACCCCATCGATCTTGGCGATTTCAGCCGCGTCCTTCGGTCGGCGTGCCTCGAATAATTCGGCCACACGTGGCAGACCGCCCGTGATGTCCTTGGTTTTTGCGACTTTACGCGGTGTTTTTGCGAGCAGCGCACCCGCGCGCACCTTTTGTCCTTCCTCGACGATGACGTGCGCGCCAGCTGGGATCGAATAGCTCGCGAGCACTTCCTTCTTCTCGCCCATGATGACGATCTGTGGATGCAAATCCTCTTTGTGTTCGATAATGACGGTGCCCATTAGGCCGGTCGCTTCATCGACATCGCGCTTGATGGTCACACCAGCGATCATGTCCCGGAATTCGATCTTGCCGCTCTTATCTGTGAGAATCGGCACGTTGTACGGATCCCACTGCACGAACGTCTCGCCTTTCTTGACCGAGGCGCCGTCGTCCTTGGAGATCATTGAGCCGATAACCACGTTGTAACGCTCCAATTCGCGGCCCTCCGCGTTGTGTACACCAATCGAGCCGTTCTTGTTCAACACGATCCAACTGCCATCGAGCGCCTGCACCGTTCGCAGATCGTTGAATCGGACGACGCCATCGTTTTTGGCCTTGATAATCGGTTGCTTGAAAGTCTGGCTGGCCGTGCCGCCGATGTGGAATGTGCGCATCGTCAATTGCGTGCCGGGCTCGCCGATTGATTGTGCCGCAATGATCCCAACCGCTTCGCCGAGTTTCACGAATTGGCCGGTGGCTAGATTGCGCCCGTAGCACATTGCGCAAACGCCACGGCCGCATTCGCAAGTGAGTACCGAGCGAATTTTCAAACTCTCCACACCCACGCGCTGAAGCTCTGCGGCAATCTTTTCGTCGATGAGCTGATTTGCCTTGACGATTTTCTTCCTTTTCTCCACTGGGTCCGCGATCGTCTCGCAACTCACGCGACCGATGATGCGCTGGGCGAGATCGACAACTTCCTCGTCGCCCTCGTAAATCGAACGCACGACGATTCCATTTACGGTTCCGCAATCGTCTTCGTTGATGATGACGTCCTGCGCCGCGTCAACGAGCTTACGCGTCAGATAACCTGAGTCGGCAGTTTTGAGCGCCGTGTCGGCAAGCCCCTTGCGCGCTCCGTGCGTAGAAATGAAATACTCGAGCACGGTGAGGCCTTCGCGGAAGTTTGACGTGATTGGGCGCTCAATGATTTCTCCCGACGGTTTGGCCATCAAACCGCGCATGCCGGCGAGCTGACGCACCTGTTGGCGGTTGCCGCGCGAGCCAGAATCGACCATCAAGTAAACGGGATTCAGTTCTTTGCGACCCTCGTTGTGTTCGAGGGTGCGGAACATCACACTCGAAATTTCGTCTCCGGCGTGCGTCCAAATGTCGATGATCTTGTTGTAACGTTCGCCATCGGTGATAATACCTTTGCGATATTGCTGCTCAACCTGCCGGATCTGCTTGTATGCATTTTCGAGCTCCGTCTGTTTCTCTTTCGGAATGATCATATCCGAAATCCCAATCGAGATGCCGGCCTTGGTTGCTTCGGCAAAACCGAGCTCTTTCAATTTGTCTAGCGTCGTGACGGTTTCTGCCGGTCCCGCGATTTGGTAACAGCGCCAAATGATGTCGCTCAATTGTTTCTTGCCTGCGGCCTTGTTGAAAAATCCGAGCTCCTTCGGCCAAATCTCATTGAAGATGACCCGGCCAGCGGTGGTCTCGATAATCTTTGCCTCAGCGTTTCCGTAGATCGTTTGCTGGCCGAGATCAGGGTTCTTAATCCGGATTCTGTCGTGCGTGTGGATGCTCCCTTCTGTCATGGCAAATTCCACTTCGGCCGCATCGGAAAAAAGTGGAAGCCGCCCGTCACTTTGACTTCCGGCCGCACGCCGCGGATTTTGCGTGAGATAATAACAGCCGAGCGTGATGTCCTGGGAGGGCGTCGTAATCGGCTTACCACTCGATGGAGAGAAAATGTTATTCGGGGCGAGCATAAGCATCCGCGCTTCCATTTGGGCCTCCACCGAGAGAGGCACGTGCACGGCCATCTGGTCGCCATCAAAGTCCGCATTGTAAGCAGTGCAGACCAGTGGATGGATGCGAATCGCTTCGCCCTCGATCAATTGCGGTTCAAAGGCTTGGATTGACAATCGATGCAAGGTAGGCGCGCGATTGAGCAATACCGGATGGCCTTTCGTAACCTCATCGAGAATGTCCCAAACCTCTGGCGTCTGGCGCTCGATCATCTTTTTCGCGCTGCGCACCGTGTGCACAAAACCGAGGTCTTTCAGCCGGCGGATAATGAATGGCTCAAAGAGCACCAGCGCCATCTTCTTCGGAAGGCCGCATTGATGAAGTTTCAGCTCGGGGCCGATGACAATAACGGAGCGGCCCGAATAATCGACACGCTTGCCGAGCAAGTTTTGTCGGAAGCGTCCGCCTTTGCCCTTGAGCATGTCACTCAGCGACTTGAGCGGTCGATTGCCCGCGCCAGTGACAGCGCGACCATGACGGCCATTATCGAACAAAGCGTCCACCGCTTCCTGCAACATCCGTTTTTCGTTGCGGATGATGACATCCGGCGTCTTGAGCAGGAGCAGGTTTTTGAGCCGGTTGTTGCGATTAATGACCCGGCGATAAAGATCGTTCAGATCCGAAGTCGCAAAACGCCCACCTTCAAGCGGAACCAGGGGACGCAAATCCGGCGGGATAACCGGCAACACTTCAAGAATCATCCATTCAGGACGTGCGTGTGAATTCTGGAATCCCTGAACGAGCTTGAGACGTTTCGCGAGTTTCTTGCGAATCTGTTTGCTCTTCGTAGCGCCCATCGCCTTCTCGAGCTCTTTGTTAAGCTTGTTGAGATCAATTTCGGCGAGAAGTTTCTTGATCGCTTCCGCGCCCATGCCGGCGACGAAGTCGTCGCCGTATTGCTCCTGCGCCTCGCGATATTCGACTTCGTTAAGCAGCTGTGTTTTCTGCAAGGGCGTCTTGCCCGGATCGATGACGATGTAATCCTCGTAATAAATGACGCGCTCGAGCTGACGGGCGCTCATATCGAGCATGAGCCCGATACGCGAGGGCATGCATTTGTAGAACCAGATGTGCGAAACGGGCACCGCTAATTCGATATGGCCCATCCGTTCGCGGCGGACGCGCGCGAGTGTGACTTCGACACCGCACCGGTCGCAGATCACGCCCTTATGCTTAATGCGCTTGTATTTCCCGCACGAGCATTCCCAATCCCGCGTCGGACCAAAGATTCGCTCGCAGAAAAGGCCGCCCTTCTCGGGTTTAAACGTGCGGTAATTGATTGTCTCGGGATTCTTCACTTCGCCTTTGCTCCACGAGCGCATCGTGTCACTCGAGGCGACACCGATCGCAACTTGATCAAAACCCACGGGGCGCTCTTCGCCCACTAACTCACGCCAGGAATGTTCGTTCATGATTATTTAAGTAATTGTCGATCCAAATTTACGCGACGTTCTCCAGAAAACTGCTGGGCGCCTGGCCGCCGACCTTCACGTCGAGACCCAAGCTCTGCATTTCCTTGATGAGCACGTTAAAAGATTCAGGTGTACCCGCTTCGAGTGAGTTATCACCCTTGACGATCGATTCATAGATGCGGGTGCGTCCTTGTACGTCGTCGGATTTTACGGTGAGCAACTCCTGCAAGGTGTAAGCGGCTCCGTACGCCTCCAGTGCCCAGACCTCCATTTCGCCAAAGCGTTGTCCGCCATATTGCGCCTTACCTCCGAGCGGCTGTTGCGTGACGAGCGAGTACGGTCCTACGGCGCGAGCGTGAATTTTGTCCGCCACCAAATGGCCCAGCTTCATCATATAGATGTAGCCAACCACCACCTCTTGATCGAAGGGATCGCCGGTGCGTCCGTCAAAAAGCTGCGCCTTGCCGTCTTCCTGCACCCAGGAGAAACCTTCCTTCTTCTTCGCATCGTGCAGATATTAGCGAATCTTTGTTTCCTTGATTCCGTCGAACACCGGGGTCGCGACTTTGAATCCGAGCGCCCTCGCAGCAACTCCCAGATGGGTTTCCAGAACCTGCCCCACATTCATTCGGCTCGGCACGCCTAGCGGATTAAGCACAATCTCGACCGGCGTTCCATCCGCCAGGAAGGGCATGTCTTCTTCTGGGACGATGCGCGCAACGACGCCTTTGTTTCCGTGGCGACCAGCCATCTTGTCGCCGACGCTTAACTTGCGCTTGCTCGCAATATAGACCTTAACCTGCTTGATGATTCCCGGATCGATATCATCGCCGCTCTCTACCCGGTCCACAGCGCGATCGCGTTCGAGCTCCAGTTCGGCGAACTTGTGCTCATATGAACCAATGATCTCGCGGATTTTGTTGCGGATTGGGCTCGGATCAATTTCGATGTGATCGTGTACGATCGCGAGCTTTCGCAACAATGTTTTAGTGATCTTGCGATTGGCCGGAATAATGATTTCGCCAGTCTCGGCATTTACGACGTCGAGAGGGACTTTTTCGCCCAGCAGAATATTCGAAAGCGAATCGGTCAGCTGTTCGGTAAGGTCCTCCTTCTTGCGCTTATGTTCTTCGCCGATTGTCTTGAGCTGTCGCTTCGTTTCAGCCGGCGTGAGTTTTTCGCGCGAAACTTCGCGACGGGACGAAACCTTTACGTCCATCACGATCCCGTAAGTGCCTGAAGGAACGGTAAGCGAAGTGTCTTTCACATCGGCGGCTTTTTCGCCAAAAATGGCTCGGAGCAGGCGTTCTTCAGGCGCCAGTTCGGTCTCACTCTTGGGCGTGATTTTGCCTACCAGGATGTCGCCCGGCTTCACTTCCGCGCCAACGCGCACCACGCCATCGGGACCCAGATTACGTAAAGCTTCTTCGCTGACATTGGGAATGTCGCGCGTGATTTCCTCTGGTCCCAGCTTGGTGTCGCGCGCGCCAATCTCGAATTCATCGATATGGATGGAGGTATAAATATCCTCCTTGACCACTTTCTCCGAAATCATGATTGCATCTTCAAAGTTGTACCCGTTCCAAGGCATGAACGCGACAAGCACATTCCGGCCCAGCGCGAGCTCGCCATGATCCGTGTTCGGACCATCGGAAATGACTTGGCCGCGTTTTACATGCTGGCCTTTGCGCACGATCGGTTTCTGATTGACGCACGTGCCGGCGTTTGACCGCATAAATTTGCGGAGTTCGTAAACATGAATCCCTGCTTCCGCGTCCGTCTTAAGCTTCCTTTTGCTCTCGGGCATATGCCCATCCTTGGTAACGACGATCTGATCGGCCGTAACCGAAGCGACTTTGCCGCTTTCGGCCGCGAGAACAACGGCGTAGGAATCTCGCGCCACTTTCTCCTCCAAACCGGTGCCTACAAGCGGCGCCTCAGAAACTATGAGCGGCACGCCCTGACGTTGCATGTTGGAACCCATCAGCGCGCGATTTGCGTCGTCGTGTTCGAGAAACGGAATAAGGCCAGCCGCGACCGACACAAGTTGCTTGGGCGATACGTCCATGTAATGCACCTTCGACGGATCGACTTCGAGAAAATCACCGCGATAGCGCACCGAAACTTTTTCTCCAGTGAAACGTCCTCGACCATCAATTGGGGCGTTCGCCTGCGCGACGAGGAAGTTCTCTTCGCGGTCGCCAGTGAGATAATCAGTTTGATCCGTCACGCGGCCGTTTTCCACTTTGCGATACGGCGTTTCAATAAAACCGAATTCATTGATACGCGCGAAGGTGCTCATCGAGCTGATCAGGCCGATGTTTGGGCCTTCCGGCGTCTCGATCGGACAAATACGGCCGTAGTGCGACGGATGAACGTCGCGCACCTCGAATCCGGCACGCTCGCGGCTCAAGCCTCCAGGTCCGAGCGCCGACAAACGGCGTTTATGCGTCAATTCCGCGAGCGGATTGGTTTGATCCATGAATTGTGAAAGCTGTGAGCGCCCAAAGAAATCGCGGATCACCGCGCTGAGTGCCTTCGGGTTAATTAGCTTTTGCGGCGTCATCCCGTCCACATTGATGTCGAACAGCGTCATGCGCTCTTTGACCAGACGCTCGGTGCGAGCAAGTCCAATGCGGCACTGATTCGCCAATAATTCGCCGACCGTGCGGACGCGGCGGCTGCCCAGGTGATCGATATCGTCCAGTGTTCCCTCGCCCCGGCGCAAATTGATCAAATATTTGATCGCCGCGATAAAGTCTTTGTCGGTCAAAATCCGCTCACTGGAATCGACGTTGATCCCGAGTTTCTGATTGATTTTGTAGCGGCCGACGCGACCGAGATCATATTTTTTCGGGTCGAAAAAGAGCCGCTTGAGAAGAGCGCGCGCATTTGCCACCGTCGGGGGATCGCCAGGGCGAAGCCGCCGGTAAATATCCTTGAGCGCCTCTTCCTGATCGTGCGCGGGGTCTTTCCGGAGCGCCTTCACGACTGTGTCATCGTTCGAAATGTCGATCACTTTCACCTCGTGAATCTTCAACGCCATGATCTGGCGCACGGTCACTAGAGTGAGCGGCTCGAACGCGCGCGCCACCGTCACCTCGCCGTCACGGATCTCTGCGGTGAGCACTTTGCTGGCCAGCTTCTCTTCGTCGAGTTTCTCGCTCAGCTTCAGATTTTCGATGTTGTAAAAAAGCTTGATGACTTCTTCGTCAGAGCCGTAGCCGAGTGCGCGCAGGAACGTGGTGGCGAGAAACTTGCGACGGCGCTTGCGTCGATCGAGATAAATGTAGAGAAGATCGGCCGTATCGAATTGCACCTCAATCCACGAACCCCGGTCCGGGATTATGCGGAAGCTGTAGAGCACTTTGCCGTTCACGTGAATGGTCGATTCAAAAGCGATCCCGGGTGAGCGGTGCAATTGGCTCACCACCACACGCTCGGCGCCATTAATGACGAAAGTGCCTTGCGGCGTCATGAGCGGGATTTCGCCCATGTAAACTTTCTCTTCCTTGGTGCCTTTTTCCTCGCGCAACTGGAACGTGACGTGCAATGGCGCGCTGTAAGTCTGGCCTTCGCGCTGCGCCTCCAGCGCGGTCAATTTCGGCTCGCCGATTTCGTAATGACTGAAATCGAGCACCGCTTTTTCATCGTAGCTCTCGATTGGGAAGACCTCCTTGAAAACAGCCTGTAGCCCCTGATTCTTGCGCTTTGAAAACGGGGCGTCCTTCTGGAGAAAATCGATGTATGAGTTGAGTTGAACCTCAATCAGATTCGGTGGTTCGATGCCTTCCTTGATACTTCCGAAGTAAATGCGTTCCGACATAATCACTAGACCAAGAGTTGAACCTCGCAGCGGCCACACCAAATTGCGGCCGGCGCGGAGCAAGATTTTACGGGATCAGCGACGAGCGAGGGGCGCAAAAATGGCACCAAAACAGCGGCCTGTCAAATTTACCACCGTTTTGCTGCCACTTTTGTGTTTTGCCGTCGAGCGCCGGGTTAAAAATACGTCTGCCTATCCTTAACGAAAATTGACTCTACCAAAAAACCGCTATCGCGCAACTTTTTTGTGAGAGCCTGTCCTCAGGCGCCGGCGCAAGAACCCCACTGCGGCTACACTTGGGCCTCACGCTAAACTGTCGCTTACGGCAAAGGCGTGTCCTTACGCGCAGGCAAGAGCCGCCTTATTTGATTTCGACTTTCGCGCCAGCGGCCTCGATCTTCTTCTTAATCTCGTCCGCCTCCTCCTTCGTCACGCCTTCCTTTATTGTCTTGGGCGCTCCTTCGACAAGCGCTTTGGCCTCCGCCAAGCCCAGTCCGGGCACAGCGCCGCGAACTTCTTTAATCACAGCAATCTTATTTGAGCCCATCTCTTTTAAGATCACATCGAATGTGCTCTTTTCTTCAGCCGGCACCGCTGCCGCGCCTCCCGCGCCCGCACCCGCCGCAGGACCAGCTGCAACCGCCGCCGGGGCAGCTGCGCTCACGCCCCATTTTTCTTCCAGTTGCTTGACCAAACCGGCTATCTCGAGCACGGACAGCTCGCTGAGTTGTTCCACTAATTTATTTGTATCTGCCATTTTGTTTCCTCCAATCGCCGTCTCCGAAAGCCTTCGGAAAATTAAGGCCGATAGCCATCAGCCCGGACAGTTTTCTTTCGCTTCCCGTCCCGCCATTGCGGGAGGAAAATTTTTACGCCGCCGCTTGCGCGGACGCGCCCTCCTTTTCTGACTTCGCTTTCAGCAGTCGCGCCAGCGACGAAGCCGGCTCGTTGAGCAGCCGCACGAGATTCGTAGCCGGTGCGAGCAAGAAACCGAGCAATTGCTCCTGCAAAACTTCGCGCGGCGGCAAGTCCGCTAGGATTTCCAGTTCCGCCGTGGAAAGAACGGCGCGATCGACAAAACCAATCTTGAGCGCGGCAATGTTAAACTCGGTTGCAAATGTCTTAAAAATTTTCGCGACTGGCGCCACATCTTTTTCGCCTGTTACGACTGCCGTCTGGCCGACCAGCTTGCCAACATCGGGAAAACCGGAGTCCGTCATCGCGCGCTTGAGGAAATTATTTTTCACCACGTGCACCTCCGCGCCTGTTGGCGCAAGCCGGTTCCGCAGTTCGCCGAAGTCGCCGACTTTCATTCGCTGATAATCGGTCACGAGCACAAAAGGCGAGCGTTTCAATTTCTCGGAAAGATCGGAAACAATGCTGGCTTTTTCTGGTCGCATAGTAGTCGGTCTAATTATCCTGGATCCAAGACTCAGGCGCTCAAATACGGCGCCGGATCGACGTGAACTCCTGGGGACATCGTCGCACTAACTGTCACGCTTTCAAGGTAACGCCCTTTCGCCGTCGCCGGGCGCGCCCGAACAACCGCTTCGATCACGGCGTTTCCATTTTCGACTAGCGCCTTTTCTTCAAAAGAAAATTTTCCAACTGGCACCGCGACATTGCCGTTTTTGTCGAGCTTGAATTCGACGCGGCCGGCCTTCACCTCTTGGACCGCCTTTGCCGTGTCGTCGGTTACCGTCCCGGTCCTGGGATTGGGCATTAGGCCGCGCGGTCCGAGCACTTTCCCAAGCCTTCGAACTTCTGCCATTGCCGCCGGCGTGGCGATAGCGACATCAAAATCCTGAAACCCTTCCTGGCATTTCTGAATCAAGTCTTTCATTCCGACAAATTCTGCGCCTGCTTCTTTAGCCGCCTTCGCCGCCTCGCCCTCGGCGAAAACGAGCACGCGCACCTGTTTACCGCTGCCATGGGGCAGCGGGCAGGTTCCGCGGACCATCTGATCGGATTGCTTTGGATCAACACCCAGCCGGCAGGAAACTGTGACGGTCTGATCAAACTTCGTCGCCGGCATTTTTTTCAGCGTGGAGACTGCATCAGGCAAACCGTACGTCTTTGTGCGGTCCACCTGCTCGACGGCAGCGCGATAGCGTTTACTGCGATTTTTTTGCATGGCTGTTTTCAGTTCCAGCGAGCCGCGAAGCTCTCCTGATTTAATTTTCCGCGCAGCTATTGAAACAACGGGAGCGCGTAAAGTAGCGGGATTGATCCGTCTGTCAAACGCGATCTCGCACGCAGGCCGATTCATCGAACCACCTCAGATGCAGGTATATCTCGAAGCCTGGAGCGCCCAGTCAGAGGCCCGTTCTCCTCCGTGCGGCATCGATGACCGGATCGAACCGCAGGAAAAGCTTTAGCGCAGCACAATCAATGATTCCAACATAGCAGGCGAGGAGGTCCTGGCCCAAATAGCCGAAAAACACTTTGTCCGTTTTGCCCTCCTTCGAATGAGGCAGGTCCCCGACAAGGACCCATTGGGATGGGACACTAAAGGTGCCTATCTCCATCGTCGTAAAATGAGTTATCTGGACGGCCCTCACATTTCTGCCAACGTCTTGCATTGCCCACCCCCCTCTTTCAAGGCGAGCTGCCGAGGCGAGAGGCATGTTTAGCCCGGAGACCGCCTGCTGGCTGATTACGGTATGAGTCATCCCCGTGTCTATGACGAAGGAGCCAGAGCGTCCGTTTATCCGAGCGGGAACGGTCAATCCACGATAAGCAACATACTGAATGGGAATTTCTGTACAACCGCCCGCCCTTAGCCCCGCGCTTAAAGGTGCCGAACTGGATGGCACCGAAGGCGGCTTCAGAAAAAGATGCATTCGAAAGCAATCGATGACCGCTTGGTGGCGGTGGAGGAAATCGATTCCCAGGAGGCCATCGATGCCAGAACCGCCAGGGGAAACATAATACGAAAAATCCCAGGCACCGACCGGATGTGCGCCTGCCTGATAAGGGCCAACCTGAAAATCCTTGATTTCGCCAATCTTGATATTTCTGCCAGCCAATCCCAGGAACCCATACACATTACCTTGCTGCTCGGTGAGCGGCACGCCCAGCGATCTCAGCGTTCCCGATGCGATGATAGTCGCCCCTGCCCCTGTATCGACGACAAGGCGGACGGAGCGGCCATTGAGCTTGCACGAGACGTAAAAATGGTTACCCGCTCTCTTCAGGCTTAGGGGAGTGTAACCCTTTTCCACCAGCACATGGGCGAGGCTTGAGACTTGCGGTGCTCCAAGCAAGTAGCGAGGCCCGCCAGCGATTGCAGCTGCCAGTGCAAATGAGATCAGGCTTTTCCGCATGGCCTACTAGCTAACCGGCAAGAAACCTTGCGACAAGCCAA
>JBIOVE010000183.1:0-16534 GCA_044867565.1 Candidatus Udaeobacter sp.
GGTAGAAATCGGCATGTCGTGCAAGGCCTTCCAAGCGGTCCAGCGTTCATCCATCGCTCCCCAATTTCCGTTTAGAGTCTGCGCTGCGTTTGAAAAGAACAGTGCAAGCGCGACGCTTACCGTCCCGGTGAGACCGACCGCGATCGCACCTGCGGCGCGCACCGCACGGGGTGTTCGATCCCACACCACGGCTGCCCAGAGCGCGAGCGCGCTCCACATGCTCATCGAATAATAATCCTGGCGCTGGCCGAGAAAGAGCAGCGGCGCAAAGACGACCCCCATCCAGCAAAGCGGCAGCGCATCGGCGAATTCGATTTCACGCGGTCGCATCACTCGCCGCCAGGCGAAAATCAGGCCCGGCAAAAGCGCAATCGACCACGGAAACCACCAGGCCAAATGCATCAGCAGAAATTGATAAACCGGAATGCCAATATAATCGTGCGTGGCATCGGAAAGCCCACGCAGATGCCCGATCCATTCGGAACTGACCATGTAACGAAAGTACCCCGGAAAATGCCATTCCGCCCAGATGTGCCACGGTGCGACGATCAGAACAAAGATCGACAAGTACTCCCATCGCAGGAGCGCGCGAAATCGCATCCGGGCTTCTCGATAAAAGATCGAGAGCAAAAGAAAGATCGCCGCCGGATAAACGATGCCAAGCAGACCTTTTGTCAGGCAGGCCAGCGCAGAGCAGACCCAAAATCCTGCGAACCAGGCGCGGCGATGCCGGCGGCGGTGATAACCGCAAAGGCCACAGAAAAGCGCACCTGCAATTAACGCACCGACTAATGGCTCAGGCATCACGATGCGCGCGAGCAGATAAACGCCGCAGAAGCTGAGATAAATCAGACCAGCGAGGAAACCGCGCCAGTAATCGGTGAGTTTTTCGCCAATCAGAAAAATCAGCGCGACCGAAGCCACCACCGCGAGCGCAACCGGAAGTCGCGCGGCGGCCGCACTTACGCCGAAAAGCTTGAAGGAAAAAATGATGAGCCAGTAAAGCAATGGCGGCTTTTGCAAACGCGGGACGCCATCATTGGTGGGCAGGAGCCAGTGATCTGTCTCGACCATCTCACGGGCCGCCCCGGCATATTGCCCTTCCGTCTGGCTATAAAGATCGCCCGAACCAATCGTTGCCACGTGCAAAAGCGCCGCGAGGGCAATCAGAATTACAAAGAGGGCATGGCGCGTGGGCGGCGGAGTGAGCGCCGGCGGCTCGAGAAGGGTTTCCTCGATGCTAAAGGTGCGGACGCCTGCGGTCATCGTTCCTTGCTTTCCGATATTTTTCCCAGCTCTCCGGCAAGCGCAGCAGCGTTCCGGCCGGCATCTCGATAAGCGCGAGTGATTGCCGGCATTCGGCAATTAACACGTTATCCTTCGGCCGAACGATGCGAAATGCGCACCAAAATCGCACGCGCTCCAGTTGATCGAGCCAGCCCTCAATGACAAGCCGATCTCCAAGCTTGGCCGCGCGCCGATAATCGATCTCGGTATGGACGACCACGGGGTACCTTTGCGTGTCGGCCATTTCTGCAAGGGCGAGACCGAGTTCTTCGGCGAGGAGTGTGCGAGCTATCTCAATGAAGCGCAGATATGCGATATTCGACACGACGCCACCGCAATCGGTATCGAAAAACATCACCTGCACGTCTGTGCGGATACGCGGCATCCTGGCGGCAGTCACAATCAACAATCATCCCGAAAAGCTTGTGAAAGCAACGGCAATCGCGCTGCGAATCCGTTGCGAAGAGATCAGAGACCGGGCTAAGCGCGGTCTGACGAAGCGGCTAGGCTTTTAAGATCGACAAAACCGCATCGACTGCTTCTTGGATACTGACCGTTTTCATGCACCGGAAATCGATTGGACATTCGCGCAGAAAGCACGGGCTGCATTCGACGTGATGTCGCAGGATAATATGGCGATCGCCTAGTGGTCCGGTGAGGCGCGGCTCGGTCGAGCCAAAGATTGCGACGGTCGGCACGCTGAGTAAAGCGGCCAGATGCATGGTGCCGGTGTCATTTGTCAGCAGCAAACGGCAGTCGCGCAGCTCATCGATCAGTTGCTCGAGCGTGGTTTTGCCAATCCGATTCACGCACAAGTCGCCGAGCGCCTTCGCGATCTGTTCGCCGGTTGTCGTATCGTTTTTGGTTCCGAACAAAATCCATTGGACAGGTGATTGGGAGGCAACTGTCGCTGCAACTTGAGCAAAGCGTTCCGGCAACCATTGCTTGGCTGGTCCGTACTCGGCGCCCGGACAGAGACCGAGCTTAAGAAGTTGATAGTTGATAGTGGAAAGTTGATTGGAATCCGCCAATTGAGCGTTGGGCGCTGGGCTTTGAACGTTGGGAGTTTTTTTCTCCAGCGATTGTTCCGTTAACGCGCCACAACTCCGGGCGATCCGGAGGTAACGAGCGGATTGATGTTCGAGCGGCCCGGGTAGCGGCGATTCACTTATGATCTGATTCAACAGCCAACTCCGTGTATGGCCACGAAAACCCACTCTCCGCAGCACGCCGCTTAGCCAGACTTCCAGAGCCGCGCGCAACGAATTTGGGAAGAGAATGGCTACGTCAAAAGCTGGTTGTCGCCGGATCGAACGGACAGCCGCAAGGAGCGAATTGCTCGCAAGAGGAATGATCGCGTCCACTTCTCGAATCAGCTTCCAGACCGGCACGATTTTCGTCGGCGCGGCGATGGTGACGTGCGCATCAGGGCGCCCATTTTTGATCATGCGGACCGCCGGCACGCTCATAATGGCGTCGCCAAGCCAGTTGCTTGAACGAATGAGAATTCGAAATGGCTTCAAATCCCGGGCCGAAATATCGGGTGGCAGATAGACGCCGCGCCTGTATCGACTGAGAAGGAAACTGGGCTGGGGCGTTTTCCAGCGGTTGTGCACCCAAAACCAATCTTCCGGCGCATGGCGGATCTGTTTTTCAATAATTTCGTTTACCCTTGCAGTGAGCAATTCCACGGAGGCTTGCTTCGTTTCCAAGGCTGGCGAAACAATCATCCGCCAGCGCGCCGGACCATCCGTGTAGATCGCCGCGCCAATGAGGGCCGCGCCGGTCCGCTTTGCCAGTAACGAAGGTAATGACGATGTCGATGCCAGCCGGCCGAAGAAGGGGGCCCACAAACCGGTGTCGCCGGCATGTTGATCACTCAAAATGCCAATGGCGCCGCCATCGCGAAGCAATTTGATCGGTTTCCCAAAACCCTCTTTGCGATCAAACATCTCGACGCCGGCGCGCCCGCGCACGCGACGCACTTGTTCATCGATAAAGCGATTACCGAGTTTTTGATAAATGGTGCTGTTTCTGACGTAACCGATGAGTCTCGGCAGAATTTGCGCGAACAACTCCCAATTGCCGAGATGGCTCAAGACGAGCACAACCGGACGGCCCTCGCGCAATTGCTGATGGATAATGTCAAAGTTTTCGGTCTCGATTCGCGCTGCCATTTTTTCCAGCGGCATCACGCCGAGTCTGATGCTGCATAAGAGGTTCGCGCCCAACCGCTGAAAATGCCGTCGCACAAGGCGGCGCAATTCCCGCGGCGACTTTTCACATCCAAAGGCTATGGCGACATTGCGTTGTGCCAGGCGCCGGTATTTGCCGAGAACGAGCCAGGCGCAAAAGCCAAGAAATTCTCCCAGGATGAAGAGAATCCGCAATGGGAGTGCACCGACAATGGCTGATCCTGCGCGATAAAGGAGATAAACAATAAAATCGAGCATTCAGGATCGGCTGGAGCACCGCGCCGCGGCGACGCAGAGTAAATTTGCCTGCGGCTTGCTTCAACCAATATAATGTGGGCGGTGCTGCCATCGCCTTTCCATTCCCTTCGTGCCGATTTTGCGCGTCTCCTCTCCGAAAAATTTGAACGCGGCAGGTTCCTCGTTATGGGCGGTGACCCTGAGAAACTTGGGCGGCAGTTTGCCGAAGTGGGCAGAGAAGCCGTGATTAATGAGTCTCCGATCCACTTAGCGGGAAAGCCTCGCCAGGATGGCGCCAAGACGCACTTTGAGATTGCTGTCTGGTTTTATCCTCCGGAAAAAAGCGACGATGATCGGATTATTGAAGAACTTTCCCACCGTGCGGATGAGATTGTGCTGATACCCGGCGGCGGCGCCGAGGCGGCCAAACGACGTCCGCAGCTTGTCGAATATTTTCGACGATTGGGACTTTTGCCTGATTACGATTGCGATCTTGGTGAGCTTGATCCAGGGGCCATACTCCTTCGGCGCTGCCCGATTGAAAGTGTTGAAGCGTTTGTTTCAGGGGTAGAGATGGCCTTTGCAAGGCTCCATATGCAACTGAACGCTTTGCAGCGGACCCTCCGAGCGCGAATGGAAGACCTCGAAGCGGCCCATGAGCATATCGCTGCGGTTGAAGAAAAATTGCTGAAACTGAAGCAATACCGTCGCGAACTAAAGTTGTTGAAGGAGCAAAAGCAAAAGCTGCGCAAATCCGCCGAGCGCAGGGTCGGTCAGGTATTGCTCGCGCCGTATCGTATTCCAGAAAGGCTGGTCAAGACGGCGTGGAGGAAATTGTGGCCGCGCAGCGGAGGGCGCGAGCGGTCCGCTGCTCGAACCCAATATCAGGAGTGGCTTCAGCGGCACCGGGCAAGCGCGAACGATCTGGACCGGATGCGTCACGAAGCGCACACGTTTGCTTTTCAGCCGCTGATTAGCGTGATCACACCTGTCTTTGATACGCCGGTGCCCAGGCTCGAGGAAGCCATTGAATCAGTACTCGCGCAAGCCTATCCGAACTGGGAGCTCCTGTTAATCGACGACGGATCGAGCGCTACCGATTTGCTAAAGGCTTTACCTGATCTGGCCGCGCGCGACCGGCGTATCGTTCTCGCAAAACTCGGAAAACACGAAGGCATTTCCGGCGCTTCGAATCAAGCGCTCTCGCTCGCTCGCGGCGAATGGGTCACTTTTCTCGATCACGACGATGTGCTCGAACCGGACGCGCTTTTCCACGTTGTGAAATTTTTACAGACGCGTCCCGATGCCGATCTGATTTACTCCGACGAAGACAAACTGGCCGAAGATGGCTGCGAGGCGCCTTTGTTTAAGCCTGAGTGGTCGCCGGATTTTTTTCTTTCTTACAATTACGTCGGTCATTTGACCGCTATACGCCGCGGGATTGTCCAGAAAGTTGGCGGATTTCGTTCAGAATTCGACAGCGCGCAAGATTACGATCTTTTCTTTCGTGTCGTCGAGCAGACCGATCGGGTTCATCATATTCCGCGGGTGTTGTATCATTGGCGCCGCAGCGCAGACTCCAGCGCGATCAGCGTTCGACAAAAACCGGGTCAACTCGAAGCCTCACGGCTTGCCATCGAAGATCACCTCAGGCGCCGGCATGAATGCGCTCATGTGGCTGTGGATTGGCGCACGCACGCCTTCTGTATCAGGCGTGATCTGCCCGACGCGAAGAAAATTTCAATCATCATTCCGAGCCGCGGCGAGGTAGAGCGGCTCGTGCGGTATGTCGAAAGCCTGACGAGCACGACGTGCTATCCCAGTTACGAGATCGTTATCGTCGCAGGTCGCGAGGGCGTGTCAGACAAAGCACGCCTTTCTTTGCCGGGCGTATCGCATCGTTTGCTGCACTTCTCAGGCGTATTCAATGAACCCACCGTCAAAAATTTCGCGGTCAAACAGACCGACAGCTCGTGGTTGCTTTTCCTGGACGATCATGTCGAAGTAATCCCGCAGTCGTGGGACTGGTTGACAATAATGGCCGAGCATGTCCAGCGTCCGGAAGTTGGCGCAGTCGGGGCGCGATTATTGAATCCGAACAACACTATTGAGCACGCCGGAATTATTCTTGACGTGAATGGAATTGCGGCGCCGGCTTTTCGCGGTTTCCCGGCGGAACATCCCGGAGCGAGCCGCCAGTTGCAGGTGACCCGCAATTGCAGCGCAGTGTCGAGCGCGTGCATGTTGACGCGTCGCGAAGCTTTTCAAGAAGTAGGCGGTTTCGATGAAAGCCTGCCCGAATCCCTTGCCGATGTCGATCTTTGCCTCAAAATGCGGCGAGCGGGTTATCTGATTGTTTACACTCCATTTGCAAAACTTTATTGGCATGAAGCGCAACGTGATGAGATCGACATGCGCGCCGGGGCGATTATGCGTGAGCGCTGGTCCGAGGTCTTGCAGCGCGATCCTTATTACAATCCAAATCTTTCTCGCGAACGCGCCGATTTCTCGTTAGGCAAATAAACCCCCATTTGGATTGAAATGAGCAAGCGCGAAAAAACTCTCTGGCAAGGCATCGATGCTGGCGCACGAAACGCACTGGGCACCCGCAATTATCGCACAGCATCTTTCGCGCAGGAACTTTCAGAGCGAGGCGTGGATGCAAGCGAACTCATCGTCGCGGACCGGAAGAAGCGCGAGGTGAAGGAGGCTTGGATTCCCGGAGTGGAAATTTTCTCCCGGAAGATTCACCCGCAGCGTCACCGCGGCTTCTTTGGCGAATTTGTCCGGCGCGACGAAGGCGCTCTCGCGCAGATCGGTTTTTGGCCGAAGCAATGGTCTGCTGCGCGGATGTTTGCGCAGACCGCAAAAGGTTTTCACGTGCATCCGCCCAGCATTCCACAAGATACGACAGCAACCGATTGGCTGCGCCGCTTGTTTATCGACGAGCCGGAAAATTATTCGCTGCGTCGTTACGACAGCGAGCAATGGGATGTGATGTTTTTTCTCCAGGGTCGCGCTGAAATTATTCTCTGTGATGTCCGCGCTGGATTTCCACGGCGCACCATGCGTTTATTTGTTGATGGCGACAACCATCGTAGCAACAACAATATCGGCATCGTGATTCCGCCCGGCGTAGCGCATGCCATTCGTGCTGAAGGCTCCGAAGACGTGATTATGGTTTATGGGACGAGCACGATTTTCCATCCGGAGTTCGAAGGTCGCATTGCGAGCGAGATCGAAACTGCAGAGTTGCCGGAATCCTGGCAGAAATTCCTCTCTTTGTAGCGGCCCTCGGAGCCTGCCTTGAGCGAAGTCGAAAGAAGCGTCGGACGAATTAGAGGGACGGTCATGGACCGCCGCTACAGGAGTAAATGAAGCGGCAATTCGACCCGGCTGTTTTGGAAATGATGGATCGACCGCAGCCGGTTTCGCCCGAGCTGGAGCGCGATCTTGAACGTATTCGGCAGCTCAATCGCTGGTTCGGCAGTCATCGCCTTATTTGTGAATTTATGCGCCGCTGGATCAAACCAGGTGCCCGCATGCACATTATCGATCTCGCCACTGGATCAGGCGATATTCCGCGGTTGATTGTTGATTACGCACGAAAAATTGGCGCGAAAGTCGAAATTGACGCGTTAGATCGACAATCCGCAACACTCGCGATTGCCAAAAAATTAAGTGCCGATTATCCGGAAATTTCCTATATCGGCGCAAACATCCTGGAATGGGAACCCGGCGGAGCCTATGACATCGCGCTTTGCACTCTCACGCTGCATCATTTCAGCGACGAAGATGCTGTAAGAGTTTTGCGGCGATGCCGCGAGATTTCCAGGAAATTTGTTCTGGTGTCGGATTTACGACGTGGATTTCTCCTCAAGACGGGCGTTTATCTTTTGACTGCCCTGATTTTTCGCGAACCGATGACGCGTTACGACGCTCGACTTTCTGCCGTGCGTGCCTTTTCATTTGCGGAAATAAACAATTTGGCCCGACAAGCCGGCTGGGAAAAGTTTGGTCACAGGAAATTTCGGTGCGCGCGGCAGGCAATTTGGCTCGAATGAGATTCGTTTACAGTCGTTGCCTTGAATTCGGAACAGGGCTGGGCAAGTAGATTGAAATTTCGCCCTCGACGAGTAATGGGGTAAACGGTAGAACACGAAAGGAGCCCTATGCCACTCCTCAAACCGGACCCAACGTTTTACCCGTCGCCGCGGTTGGCGATGCAGGCCCCACCAGAAAAACACGCGTTCGTGGCGGCGCTTAATCCGCCAGGTAGCAAACTCAACGATGCGCTGTTAGTTGTCGATGTCGATCCCGGATCGCGCACTTACAGCCAACGCGTTGGTGAGGTCAAAATGCCGAAATTTGGAGATGAGCTGCACCACTTCGGTTGGAATGCGTGCAGTTCGGCTCTTTGCCCGTATGCGCCCCATCCGCACGTGGAACGCCGATACCTGGTTGTGCCTGGTCTGCGCTCGTCGCGCCTTCACATTATCGACACCAAGCCCAATCCGCGAAAACCGAAGGTGGTCAAAGTAATCGAACCGGAAGAGGTTTTTGGGCGCGCGAATTATTCGCGTCCTCATACGATTCACTGCGGACCGGAAGGCATTTACGTTAGTGCGCTTGGAGCGCCGAATGGCGACGGCCCGGGCGGTATCTTCATGCTCGATTGTGAGACGTTCGAGATTCTGGGTCAGTGGGAGATGAACCGGGGACCACAATTTTTGCATTACGATTTCTGGTGGCATCTCGGTTTCGACACGCTGCTAACCAGCGAATGGGGCACGCCGAACATGATTGAAAACGGACTGCAGCCCGACCTCCTCCTCGGCAGCAAATACGGCCATCAGATGCACATTTGGGACCTGCGCCGCCGTCGCCATGTCCAGGCGCTCGATTTAGGCAAAGAACAGCAAATGGTCCTTGAGATGCGTCCCGCGCACAACCCGACCAAGGCGTACGGTTTTGTTGGTGTGGTCGTGTCTCTCAAAGATTTGTCCGCATCGATCTGGCTCTGGCACCGCAATAACGGGGCATGGGATTTAAAGAAAGTAATCGAAATTCCAGCCGAACCGGCCGACCCAGCGAAGTTGCCACCGATGCTCAAGGATTTTAAAGCGGTGCCGCCGCTGGTGACGGATATCAATTTGTCGCTCGACGACAAATTTCTGTACGTTTCCTGCTGGGGAACAGGGGAGTTCCTGCAATACGACGTGTCCGATCCGTTCAGCCCGAAGAAGACCGGCTCGGTGCGCATCGGCGGGATTGTCGATCGCGCGCCGCATCCGAGGAAGCCGGACCAGCCCTTGGCCGGCGGGCCGCAAATGGTGGAAGTGAGCCGCGATGGCAAACGAATCTATTTCACAAACTCACTTTACGCAGCGTGGGACGAGCAATTTTATCCCGATGGCGTGGGCAGTTGGATGGTTAAACTTGAGGCTGACCCGCAAGGCGGCATAACTTTTGACGAGACCTTTTTCATCGAGAGCAGCGATTATCGCGTTCATCAGGTCCGGCTCGAAGGGGGCGACTCCTCGAGCGACTCTTTCTGTTTTCCGTGAGCGGATTCTGGCCCTGGCTGACGCTCTTCGGGCTAGGCGTCTTTCACGGGATCAATCCGGGCATGGGCTGGTTATTTGCTGTGGCGCTCGGTTTGCAGGAACAGAAGCGCGCAGCCGTTTTTGGTGCGCTCGCGCCGATCGCTCTTGGGCACGCGCTTTCTATCGGGATTATCATCGCCGCGGTTCTTCTGGCTCGGATTAGTCTGCCGCACGAGGCTCTAAAAATTGCCGCTGCAGCGATTCTATTTGCCTTTGGATTGTATCGGCTTTTTCGATCGCGTCACCCGAACTGGGTGGGCATGCGGGTTGGCTTCGGCGATTTGACTGTTTGGTCCTTCATTATGGCATCGGCCCATGGCGCAGGTTTGATGCTGGTTCCCTTATTTCTGAAGAGATCCCCATCGCGGTTTGCGCCACATACGAGTCCAATGGGCTCACACATGCATTCGATCGGCGGTTTCGGATTCGACAATGCCAGCTCGCTTTCTCTGCTGACGGGTTCAATCGCTGTCCATACCTTGGGCTATCTTCTGGCAACTGGCCTGGTTGCGATCATTGTCTATGAAAAACTGGGGGTCGGCATTTTGCGTCGCGCCTGGTTCAACGTGGATTTGCTCTGGATGCTCGCGCTGATGATCACTGGCCTCTTTATCCTTTTTCTTTGAGTCAAAATCGGAATTCGCGCGCAACAGACGATTGGATAATGATCGGTGCGTGAGAATTGTCATAAACATCGCGGAGGCTCAATCGCGACGACGCTCAAGGCCGAGCGTGGTTGTACCCACGATGGGGGCCTTGCACAAGGCGCATCGGGAGATGATTCGGATTGCGCGTAAGCACGCTGGCTCCGACGGCGAAGTGGCGGTGAGCATCTTTGTAAATCCGCTCCAGTTCGAGCCTGGAAGTGATTACGAACGCTACCCGCGGCTGGAAAAAGCAGACGAAGATTTTTGCAGAGACGCCAACGTCGATCTTTTATTCCGGCCAACGCCTGCGGAAATGTATGCGAGTGATCGATCGACATTCGTGGATGAGGCTTCGTTGTCGAACACGCTTGAGGGCAAATCGCGGCCGGGACATTTCCGGGGTGTTTGCACTGTTGTCGCAAAACTCTTCAATATTCTTGCGCCGGACGCGGCAGTGTTTGGTGAAAAGGATTTTCAGCAGCTCGCGATCGTTCGCCGCATGGTGCGCGATCTCAATTTTAAGATCGACATCATCGCTGTGCCGACCGTTCGCGAAGAGGACGGGCTGGCGTGCAGCTCGCGCAATCAATACTTGAATGCGGAGGAGCGAAAACAGGCGACGGTGTTGCGAAAAGCTTTGCTGAAAGGAGCCGAGATGAGGCGCGACGGGGAAGCTTCGACTGCGCGAATTCTGGCCGCAGTTCGCGAAACGATCGTTCAAGCGCCGCTCGCCCGAATTGATTATGTCGATCTCGTGGACGCGGAAAATTTGCAACTGCTCGAGGACGTTAGGCCAAACTCCCTGCTTGCGCTTGCTGTTTTCTTTGGCGAAACCCGTTTGATCGACAACATTCTTCTCGCGTGAAGGAATATGATTTCGTCGTAATCGGCAGCGGCATAGCCGGTCTCAGTTTTGCGCTGAAAGTAGCAAAGCATGGTTCGGTAGCCGTAATTACAAAACGCAAAGGCGCCGACACAAACACCGCCTGGGCGCAGGGCGGAATAGCGTGTGTAACGAGCGATGAAGATTCATTCGAGCTGCACGTTCGCGACACGCTCGAAGCTGGCGCGGGTTTATGCGACGAGGCGATCGTGCGCGCGATTGTCACCGAGGGTCCGAAGCGTATCGGCGAACTGATGGAACTGGGATTGCAGTTCGATGAGCGGGAGGTCTCCGGACATCGTGAGCTTGACCTGGGAAAAGAGGGTGGCCACTCGAAGCGTCGGGTGCTCCATGTGCGGGATGTAACCGGAAAGGAGATCGAGGACACCTTGCTACGCGAGCTCGGCCGCCGGTCAAATGTCGATCTTTTGGAACATCACATGGCGGTGGATCTGATCACCGCGGCCAAGCTCGGCTTCGCGGCAGAAGATCGCTGTCTCGGCGTCTATGTTCTAAATGAAAAAACCGGAGAAGTAGAAACAGTCCGATCGGATCGGATCGTGCTCGCGACCGGCGGTTGCGGGAAAGTTTATTTGTACACGACCAATCCGGATATCGCGACTGGAGACGGTGTGGCGATGGCGTGGCGGGCGGGCGCCGTGATTGCGAACATGGAGTTCATCCAATTTCACCCGACGTGTCTTTTTCACGCCCAGGCAAAATCCTTTCTTATCTCGGAAGCGGTGCGAGGTGAAGGCGGAATTTTGCGCAACAATCGGGGCGAAGATTTCATGAAACGATACGATTCGCGCGGGTCGCTCGCCGCGCGCGATATCGTGGCGCGAGCGATCGATGCAGAGATCAAACGCTCGGGCGCGAAGTACGTGTTTCTGGATATCACACACAAGGCACCGGAATTCATTCGGGAACGCTTCCCGCACATTTATGAGACTTGCCTGCGATTCGGCATCGACATATCAAAGCAGCCGATCCCAGTTGTGCCGGCGGCGCATTATCAGTGCGGCGGAATTAAAACGGATGTAAATGGCGCGACAAGTTTGCGAGGGCTCTATGCGATCGGCGAGGTTGGGTGCACTGGATTGCACGGAGCAAATCGTCTTGCGAGCAACTCGCTGCTGGAAGGGCTGGTGGTGGCGCATCGTGCGGCCGCGACCTGCGCGCGCGACAAATCAGCTTCAAAACAAAAAATTCCTTTGCCCGAGTGGAAATCGGGAAATGTGCAGGATGTCGACGAAATGGTCGTGATTTACCACAACTGGGACGAGATCAGACGTTTGATGTGGGACTATGTAGGAATCGTCCGCACCGACAAGCGGCTGCAGCGCGCCAGCGCGCGGTTGCGCAATCTTCAGCGCGAAATTCGTGAGTTCTATTGGAATTTCAAAGTGTCCGTGGACCTGCTGGAGCTGCGCAATCTCGCGACGGTCGCAGCCTTGATTGTCGATTCGGCACTGAGTCGAAAAGAGAGCCGTGGCCTCCATTACACACTGGATTATCCCGCGACGGAAGATCGACAATTCAAGCGCGAGACTGCCCTGAGCCGTGGTTGAAACTGGATGCCGTCGCCATCTCTCGTTAGATCGCACGTAGAAAATTCGCCTTGCCTAAACGCGTGCAATCGGATAAAGGATGGCGGCAACTTCCACATGAAGAGACTTTTAGCGGCTTGCTTGAGTTTAGCGATTACTGGCGTGGCTAAAGCCGACGAACAATCCACTTCGCCATATGCGACAGCCGCGGATTTCGCAAAATATGCAATGAAGTTGCGGGAGCAGGCGTTACTCAAAATAGAGCCGCAGGTCTTTGTACCGACGAGTTCACGGCCAACAACACAACGTTTTCCATGGAGGACGAATATTGTTACGACGGTGTTTTGGATTGGAGAACAAGCCGCAGAGAATAATCCGGTGCCCAACCACAAGAGTTCCTGGGACGCAAATTGGACGAGCAGTTACGGCGGCTTTGACACCCCCGATTCCTCGGCGCGGCGCAATTATATCCCGGTAGCTTTCATCCCCCACCAAAATCCTTTCTACTGTGCCCTGCCGTATAACGACGTTTCCCATGGTCAGTTCAAACCGGAAGCGCCTCTGGTGATTCCGTGGTTCAAACAATCCTACACAGGGCCAGGTCAGTCAGTATGCAAAGGTCGCTGGATCGCAATACGAAAAGGCAATCGCACCTGTTATGCGCAATGGGAAGATTGCGGCCCGTTTCGCACCGATCATTTCCAGTATGTGTTCCAGAATGAACGCCCAAAGCCAAACCTGAATCATGGAGCCGGTTTGGATGTTTCTCCGGCCGTTCGCGATTACTTGGGCCTAGCTCCAACGGATGTCACGGATTGGCAATTTGTCGAAGTGCGTGATGTGCCTGCAGGCCCGTGGCGAAGCTACGGTGAAAACAATCACTTCGTTATTGCACGCCGCCAAACCGAACAGCGGCTCGCCGAACGATTCTCAGGGGCAGCGAAAAAAGTAGCCTTCTTTACCTACCACCTGGTGCGGACGCCGGAGATGGGGAAGGCGAGGGAGTAATGGCTGTCCGAATGCTTCCCGGTGTTGCCGGCGGCGAGTTGGCCGGTCGAGCGATCGCCATACGAATCAGTTCCGATACGGTGACAAATTTGAACCCCTTCGCATCGAGCGCATCGAAAGTAGAAGGCATCGCTTCGATTGTTCCCAGGTGAATGTCGTGGGACAATACAATTGAGCCGGGCTGAGTTTCTTGAAGAATGCGATTCCGAACCACGGCCGGGCCGGGCCGTTTCCAGTCATAGGGATCGACATCCCACAAAACGATCTGATATCCGAATTCATCGTGAATCCAGCGTTTTTCGCGCTCTGTAATTGATCCATAAGGCGGGCGGAGCAAAGCAGGACGCGCGCCGGTAGCGCTTTTAATTGCGTCGTCGGTTCGCCAGAGTTGGCGGCGGACGCCGTCGTCTGACATCTTGGCGAAGTTGGGATGCGACCAGCTGTGGTTTGCAATTTCGTGACCTTCGCGCGCGGCGCGGGCAACGATCTCAGGATATTCCACGACGTTTTCGCCGATCACGAAGAAGGTTGCTTTGATATGGCGAGCCGCAAGGAGATCGAGCAGTTTTGGGGTGAGCGTCGCGCTTGGCCCATCGTCAAACGTCATTGCGATGTAAGGGCCATCGACGTGTACTGAGTTAAATACGATAGTCGATTCTGCCGCGGCGTTCGGACTGTTATTCTCTCGAGTTTGCGTTGAGACCTTGGGCTCCGCGCGCAGCTCATCTGCCGCCATCAGTCCGACAAAACAAAGAAGCAGCAAACGCGAGACAGGCATAAGCGACAAAGTAGCGAACCGAATACGTGTACGTAGCAGAGGCCGCCAGTTAGCCTTTGCGCAATTTCTCTAGTTGCGCGATGAATGCAGCAAGGCCACCGGGGAAATAGCCGTCATACTGCCAAAGCTTCTGTCCATCGCCATTGAGCACGACGATGGTGGGAAATCCTTGAACTTCGTATTGCCGCGCGAGCTCTTGATTCTGCTTTCTTAGCTCGGTACTTTGCGGCTTGACGCGTGGGAAATCGACTTCCAAGAGCACCAGGTTGTCACGCGCATAATCCTTAAACTGCGATTGCGACAGAATCTCCTTGTCCAATTTCTTGCACCAGCCGCACCAGTCCGAGCCAGTAAAATCGAGCAACAGGAATTTGTTGCGCGCCTTCGCCTCTTGCTCCGCCTTTTTGTAATCGTTCAGCCAGCCAGACTCCGCGCGGGCGAAAGGCGCAGTAAGACAGACAGAGATAGCGGCGAGACGAATCCAATGGTGGTTTTTCACACCGCCATCTTCGACTGGACTCCGGCCCCGCGCAAGGACGGTAAAACAAACCGCCAGTGCGGGAATTTCTCTTCGGGCTGTGGCCGTGGATAGCCCGGCGCGGAAACGCCGGGCTATAAACGGGCTTTTAAGATCTAGCGCAGATGCTTCGAGACGAGTTTGGTCATCTCGAACATACTCACCTGGCTCTTACCGTTAAATACCGGCCTGAGTGAGTCGTCGGCGTTGATCATCGTTCTTTTCTTTTTGTCCTGACAACCGTGCTTCTTGATGTAGTTCCAAAGCTTCTTGGTGAGCTCAGAACGTGGTAACGGTTGCGACCCGACAATGGCGGAAAGCTTGTCGTCAGGTTGAACCGGTCTCATGAAGGCGGGATTCGGTTTGCGTTTGGAAGGTTTCTTTTTGGTTTTCGGCATAGAGGCTGATTATCGTTTCGCTCGCAAGAGGGCAACACTAATTTTGACGAAACGAGAAATTTTTTAACGGGCGACTCTGCGAACGGCCAACGCTGCGAGGTCATCTGGCAAAGCATCCTTGGATTTGTCTGGCGTTGCCTGGTGTAGGATTCCCCGTAGCAACGCCTCGGCACTAGGGGCGGAGCCATCGAGCATTTCCCCCAAGCGCTTGGGAGTCAGACGCTGACGTGCGTCCTTGGCCGAGCCAAACAGACCATCCGTGTAGAGAAGAAAAGCGTCGCCCAATTCAACGTCGATAATCGTTTCCGTAAATTCTGGATGTTCGATTAAGCCCAACGGAGGCGTGATCGAAGCGATTGATTCGGTCGCACCGCTTTGACGTACGATGAGCAGCGGAGGGTGGCCCGCGCCCACGACGCTTGCGCGTCCGCTGGCGGGGTCAACCGCAACACACATCGCCGTCATAAAAGAGCGTGCGCCAAAAATGCTGCGGAAATCATGGTTCACGGCTTCCATCACCCTGGATGGGGCGTTGTGCTCGACGCTGCCATGGTGAAAAAGAAGTTTCGCCAGAGTCGTAAGCAGCGCGGCAGCGGCCCCGTGGCCCGTGCCATCCGCAATCCAAAACAAGATCCGGTCGTTTTTCATGGGAAACCAGCCGTAAATATCACCACCCACCTGGATCACAGGACGATAACAAGTGGCGACTTCCCAACCGGGCAGCCGCGGCGGCTTGTGCGGAATCAGCGATTGTTGAGTCAGGCGCGCGGCAGCCAGATCGCGCTCGAGATTACGACGCCATTCTTCGAGCTCATCGTTTTGCCGCTCCAATTGGCGCCGCATGGAACGCAGGCGCAGCTGGGTCTCAATTCTTGCCCGCAACACTGCCGCATTGATCGGTTTGGTCACGAAATCGTTGGCGCCGGCTTGCAAACACCGTACTTCGCTTTCTTCGCTTCCGTGGCCGGTCAACATAATTGCAGGAATTTGCGCGATTGCCGGGTCGTTATCCGAACGAAGGCGTTTTAGCACCTGAGCGCCGTCTAGCCCGGGCATGTCGAAATCCAGAAGAAGAAGCGAAGGCTGCCTGGCGTGAATTATTTGTAGCGCTTTGGCCCCGTCCTCACACTCGCAGCATTGGTACCCACCCAAAGTCAGCAGTTGCGCCAGGATTTTGCGACTAGTGGCGTGATCGTCTACGACTAAAATCTGTGCACGGGCGTTATTTGACATCTTTTCTTTGGATTCGGATGAAAAGGGGCCCGTCATTGTATTCCTGTTCGATATTTGCCAATGCATCTCGGATTTTAAGAGGAAAATGATTTAGTGATTGGCAACCAGTCGGAGTGTGGATACTTTGTGAAGCAATCCCACTTATGAAATTGTCACTGTCGCTTGCCCTGTTCACCGCCTTCTTTGTCGCCTCGT
>JBIOVE010000184.1:0-7938 GCA_044867565.1 Candidatus Udaeobacter sp.
CAAAGTTACTGGTCTGTCTCGGCGCAACAGCTTCCCAGGCGATCTTCGGACCATCATTCCGCGTTACGCGCGAGCGCGGCAAAGTGTTGTCGTCGAAGTTTGCGCCGAGAGTTCTCGCCACTGTTCATCCATCCTCCCTGCTTCGACAGCCTGATGAGGAATCCCGCCAACGCGAATACAATAATTTCGTGGCTGACTTGCGAGTGGCTGTGAAGGTCGCGAGCGAGACGTGAATTAAACGGGGAGGGGCGGTTTCCAATCCGCCCCGTTTTCTAATTCGGCGGTCTGGGGCGCCGCTGCTCCTCGAGTGATCCCGTGAACGCGAATAGAAAAGCAAGGAACCCATCCGCTGCCGCCATAGCCTCTTCCAGCCGCCGCCCCGAAAGCTTTCGGGGCTATGACGGAGGAGGCCTGGCGCACAGGAGGCCACAAGCGCCATTTTTGTTGCGGCGACTGCCTCCCGGGCGGCAAAAGCTACGGCAAGCGCAGAAAGAAGCCGTCGCTCTCTCTTGTCTTTCGAGCTTAAGGCTTTGGCGAAGCTTCGGGAGAAGCAGCCGGAGAACCTTCCGCTGCGGCGGCGCCCTTCTTCGACTTCTTTGCCTTCTTTTCGCCTGCGGTTGGCGGCCCGATCTTCACCGTTTTCACTTCAAGCGTGCCGTCCTCAAGTTTCAAATACGAGCCCCTGACTTGTTCATTTTGGGCAATATCAGTCATGGTCGCAGGGTTGCCAGCCTTGGTGATGTTGGTGCTCTCGGTGATTTTGAAAGACCGCGATGCTTGTTTGCCCGTAATCGTAAACGTTTTCGCGTTTTGATCGACTGCCGAAACGGTCCCGCGAAACGGGATTGGGCGCATGGCCTTGGCAGCGGGCGAAGCGGTCGGAGATGCGGTTCCTTGTGGGGAAGCCGCAGGTGAAGTTGCTGTCGTCGGCGTCGTTTGCGCGCTGACCGGCATGCAAAGAGCAAAAATCGCGGCGCAGACGCTGCCAACGGAATAGATTTTAGTTTTCATAGTTTTTCTTGGTTTCTTGTTGGTTGAATTTGAGGATCGCAACCGAACACCTTAAATGGACGACATCCGGTGCAATTTGTTCAATCATCTAACGATTTGACCTGATTGAATGCAAGCGCGCTTTTTGCACACTGATTTGCGCCCCGCCAAAAGTGGCTTTTCCGTTGCTGACAACTCGCTACGTCGTGATATTTTCGCTCCGTTGCCGGGGGGGTATAGCTCAGTTGGTAGAGCGTCTCGTTCGCAATGAGAAGGCCAGGGGTTCGAATCCCCTTACCTCCAAAAATTTCGCGTACGCGAAATTCGTCAAAACTTCGGGGAATGAGAACTTGTCGACCGGTTGGGGCGCGACAGCGCAGGGTTAAAAGCGGAGCTCATTTACCGGAGCCAAAGCGCGGCTTTGGATAATCCCCTTACCTCCAAAGCCGCAGGCGTGGAGGTAAAATCCACACGTCGAGCTCATATGGATGCACTAGCGGGAGCGAAATCCCCTTACGTCCATTTTAATGTAACAGCCGAAAATCGGCGGGCAGCAATGCGCTCGTGAAAGACGCGTCGGGATTTGCCGGTCGATTGAAGCCTCCGCCTGAGCCGTGGACCGCACCGTTTACAGCAACCTTGGCTGGCGGTGCCTCGATTGGCTGCTGGCCTTTGGCTTTGAGCGATTCGTTTAAAGCCGGCAGGTCCTTTGCAAGCAATTGGTCGAATTCTTTTGTCACATCGTCCAATTCTCGCTTGAGCCCATCGATATAGGCCGTCTGGTAACCGCCGGGTTTTCCTTCGAAACTGAGAAGGGCGCCGTAAAGTTGATCGGTGTGCTCTCGCAACCGCTCTTCGCCGGTAATCGCGCCGCCTTCTGTTGTGGCAACAATTTTCTTGCGCACAGCATCAACCCTTCCGTCGAAGTCGGAGACGCTCTTGCGGAGCGGATCACCCTCCGGCATCGCTGCGCCACTCTTGGCCAGCGCCGCCCGCAAAGACAAAATCCGATCCATCAGAGCGCTTTCGTCGCCAAACAGCGCATGAACCTTCATTGCTGCGTCGAACTGCAACTTGCGATCCGCTTCGCTGAATTTTGCCCGGCGATCAAGGCCCACCGTCAGCTTGGTCTCCGAAACTTTCCCAGCCTTGGTCAATCGCACCGTATAAACGCCGGGCACGAGACGTGGTCCGCGCGTTCCAGAAAAGGCCAGCTGCGCGGCTGGTGGCACGCGCGGCGGTTTTCCGCGCATGGCCCATGTTACACGATTAAGCCCGGGCCGTTTACTGGCCGGCAATTCATCAATGACGCGGCCGGAGGCATCCAGGATTTCCAGTTTTATTTTTCCAAAGAGATGACGCGCACGCTGGTAATACGTGATGACTGCAGCGTCCGGCGGATTATCGCCGACGAAAACGGCGCTGCCATTGGCCCATCCGCCGGTTCCTTCAATCCGCTGCTGCACGGGCCGCGCTGAAACGAAAGCAACTTCCTGCCCCAAAAGATCTGGCGTCAACGAGCGCAGCGGCGTGATGTCGTCCACGATCCAAATCCCGCGTCCGTGTGTGGCCAGAACAAGATCGTTCTCACGCGGTTGAATTGCGAGGTCGCGGACGGCAACAGCGGGAAAGTGGTTGCCCTTGAACTGTGCCCAGCTTTGCCCGCCGTCAATCGATACGAACAGACCAAACTCGGTCCCAAGAAAAAGCAGATTCGGCTTAACGGCGTCTTCTTTAACTACGTGAGCGTAGCCACGCACGCCCTTGGACTCCTGCGGCGTTACGAGAGGCGTCCAGGTTTTGCCATAATCGGTTGTCTGGAAGACGTAAGGCGCCATGTCGCCGAAGGTGTGGCGATCGAAAGCAGCATAGGCCGTCCCTGCATCGAAGTTACTCGCCTGCACCCAACTGACCCACGAATTCTTCGGCAAACCAGGAACATTGCCCACGACATTGGTCCACGTTTTGCCACCGTCGCGGCTGAGCTGAAGATTGCCGTCATCGGTGCCGACCCAGATCAGTGATTTGTCTTTGGGCGATTCGCTGATCGAATAGATCGTGGTGTGCATTTCGGCGGATGAATTGTCCACCGTGACTCCGCCCGACTGCTCCTGCTTCTGCTTTTCCGGATCGTTCGTTGTAAGATCCGGCGAGATGCGCTCCCACGTTTGACCGTGATCCCGAGAGCGAAATAAAAATTGCGCGCCGATATAGATGGTCCCTTTTTCGTTGGGCGAAAGCGCGATCGGCGTATTCCAGTTAAATCGAAGCTTTTCCTTATAGTTTGGCCGCGGCTTGATATTGCGCGCTGAATGTGTGCGCCGATTTATTCGCGCAATCTCGCCACCTTGATATTCGGCATAGATGTAGTCAGGGTCAGCCGGGTCCTGAAACATCCAGAAACCATCGCCGTTGTACATGTTTTCCCACTGTGCGTTGGTGATGCCGCCGGGATACTGTGATTCACCCACGAACGAACTGTTGTCCTGCAAACCGCCGTAAACGCGGTAGGGATCGTTATCGTCCACGCTGACGTGATAGAATTGCGACACCGGCAGGTTATTGCCTTTCCACCATTTACTGCCGCCGTTATAGGAATACCACATTCCGCCGTCGTCGCCGAGAAAGACCGTTTGCGTATTACTTGGGTCGATCCAGACATCGTGCGAGTCACCGTGCACGCCCTGAAAAAAATCGCCTACAACTGCAAAGCTTTTACCCGCGTCCTCGCTGACAATCAGGGCGCCATCGGTCTTGAAAACACGGTCCGGATTTTTTGGATCGACAATCAGATTTGCAAAGTAGAACGGGCGCCACACCATCCAATTGCTTTTGTCACGCTTGTCCCACGTCGTGCCGCCGTCATCGGAAACGAAGAGCGCACTGTCGGGTGATTCGACAAAAGCGTAAACGCGTTTGGCATTCGAAGGCGCGATCGCCACCGCCAGACGGCCATACGGTTTTTTTGGGAAACCTTTGTTGGCTTCAGGCGTAATCTCCGTCCAGGTCGTGCCGCCGTCGGTCGAACGAAATAATCCACTGGCGGAAGGCGCGGTAGGACTCTCGCCACCCGAGCGGTATTCCCAGCCTTTGCGGCGGAAATCCCACAAGGCCGCGAACATGATGTTTGGATCGTTAGGATCAATCGCAACTGCCGTGCAGCCGGTGGAAAGATTTGGGCCTTTAAGAATCTGGTTCCACGTCTTGCCGCCGTCGGAAGTTTTGTAAAGACCGCGATCCGCGGAGTCGCTCCATAATGGGCCCGGCACGGCCGCGTAAACGGTGTCGCTATTTTTCGGACTCACCGCGATTTGCGCAACGCGCTCGGATTTGTCCAGTCCGACATGAGTCCATGTCTCGCCTCCATCAGTGGACTTATAGACTCCATTGCCGATCGAAACGCTGTTGCGCGTCCAGGATTCGCCAGTTCCGACCCAAACATTTTTTGAATTCTTGGGATCAAGGGCGATAGCGCCGATCGACTGTACCGGTTGCTCATCAAACACTGGCCGATAGCGAGTGCCGCCGTCCTCGGATTTCCACACGCCGCCGCTGGCCGCGCCAACAAAAAGGGTGATTTTGCCCGAAGGCTCCCTTGTTCCAGCGACGGCTGAGATGCGTCCGCTCATGGCTGCAGAACCGATGTTGCGCGCACCGAGTCCGGAGATGGTCGCGGCGCTATACGGTGTCTCCTGTCCAGAAGCGGCGATCGAAACAAAACAAAGCGCGATGAAAATTAGGCGGCAAAGCCGCAGCTTTTTGGCAACGAGTTCGGAAAGCGCGTCCCACCGCTGGATCGAGCTCTCCGAGCTGGATGCCAGACCAAATCGCCGAAGGCACAATGTTTTAAAAATCAAGTGCATGGCGAAACGAATTATTTCGAGGCGGCGGGAAAATGAAAAATCGCGTCATCGGCTGGGACGTTGGCTTCGGCTTTATCGATAATAATCTTTTGCTTGTCAGGATCGCCCTTGCGACCGGACTCGATAGAAGTTGGGACAAAAACACCCCCGACTTTTTCGTAATCTCCAATATCGCTCTCAACTTCCTCTTGTGCGCCGTGTCTGATCCGCTGCGTCAAGATTCGGATCTCCAGGAAATGATCGGGATCGAGATAAACGAAACTCACATCGCCGTTCTTCCGAACAACCTTTAATTTGTGGGCAAGCGTTCCATCTACGTCTTCCGTTCCGAGATAATCCACCGTGCTTTGTTTGGCTTTCCAGTCCACCAATGGCCCATCGATCTCCGCTTCCTCCATCAACGATTTGACATCATCGGCCGACATTTTTTCCGGATCCTTGCGCCCTCGGAACGGCTCGATTTTCCACCCTTCTTTCCCGTCGTACGCCTGCACCATTGTCATCCCTTGGAGGCTCGCTTCAGTGCGCACCTCGGCCGGCCGCTTTTTCGTCTGAAGATAAGCAAGCTGAATCTGGCCCTGGTTGACGAGCATCTTACCGCTCAGACGAAGTGATTGGAGCGCTTGTAAAGCATCGGCGCCGCCCTTGGCTTCGATATTTTTGGCAACCAATTCATCGACGGTCAGTGCATTTTTATCTTGAGCGAAACCAGCCGGCGCAACGAGCGCAGCGGAGATGAGAGAGATTACAAAACGCAGGTGCATGTTAAACTGGCGAAACGAATTACGAGCAGGCGTAACGCACACCGATATGCAAAGCAGATGGCAACGCAAGCTCTTCCGCAACTTTTCGAAATTAATTCTTTGCCCTAGCCTAACGCCCCAAATGCCAGACCGAGTCCGTAAGTCACGACGGCGACAATCACGCCGATCCACGTCATTTCCAAACCTGATGCCCACCAGGAACGGATCGTAATCAGCGATTTCAACGCACCGACCGCAAAGTGCGCGACCAGACTGATGCCGAAGGAAATAATCACGGCGTTAATGCCACCCGAGAAAAAGAACGGAATGATGGGAACGAAAGCGCCGATCGCAGTCGAGATGCCAGCCGAAGTCGCAGCAGTCCATTGGTTCGGAAAACGGTGCTCGGACAATCCAAGCTCGCTTTGCGCCATCGCCTGCACGAATTGCTCGGGTTGCTCGGCGAGACGCTCGGCCATTTTCTGCGATTCTTCGGGGCTGAATCCCTGTAGTTGATAAAAGAGCGACATCTCCTCGATTTCTTCCTCGGGATTTTCTTCCACTTCCGCTCGCTCGCGCGAGATTTCCGCTTCATAGACTTCCGCTTCGCTCTTGGCCGCGAGGTAGGCGCCAGCTCCCATGGAAAGCGTCGAAGCAAGCATTCCCGCCAGACCTGAGATGAGAATGTAATGTTGCTGATTATTCGTCGCACCGGCCACGCCTGAAACGATTCCGAACACCGCGCCAAGGCCATCGTTCGCGCCGTAGATGGCGTCGGCCACCCAACTGCCGCCACGGCCGTGCCAGCGTTCCCGTTTTAAGATTGCGTCGAGCGCAGTTCTCGGCCCGGGCGGCGCCGACATCGCATTCAATGCGCGGGCGTGCGCCTTCTCTTCAAGCGCGCTTTGCCGCAAAAACTCCTGCACGTCCTGTTCTTCGGCCAGCGCGCGGTCGGCTTGCTCGCGAAATTCCGCCTCATGGCGTTCCTCGGCAGCTTCCATGCGGCGAATGGCGATGTTCGCGCCGGCGATTTTATTCCACCACCGATTCAATCGCCGCCCGATCGTATCTTTCAGAACGGGCGGCTCAGAGCCGAGGTCTCTTAGTTTTTCTTCCCAACGCTGCGCATGCCGCTCTTCCGCCTCGGCCATGCGCAACAAAATGCCTTTGCGTTTTTCATCCGGCTCCCGCCCGGCAAGATCGCGATACACTTGCGCCGTTTCGATTTCGGCGCGCCAATTGCGCTGCACCACTTCGATTGTCTCCTCTGCTCGCGACCTGCCTACGGCGGGTCGGAGTTGCCGATCGTCAGATGAATTTTCGCTTTTCATTGTGCTCAGTCGGCCGGAGCGACCGCGACGCTGATTGGCGGCTCGGCTCTTGCTCTTAGTTGCTGCGCAGTAATCACCAGTGCGACGGAGCCGATAATTAGACTGGCGGCAATCAACGTGCGCATACTCAAAGTCTCCCCCGCGAAGGCCGCACCAAGCAGGACCGCCACAATCGGATTCACGTAAGCATACGTGGCGACTTTCGCCGGATCACAATGACGCAACAGCCAAATATAGGCAGTGTATCCAACCACGGCACCAATAATGACCAAATAGGCAAATGAAGCGACCGACAAGATCGACATCGAGCCTGTATGAAAACGTTGTGTTTCGCCAGTCACTATGCCCGTGAATAGAAGGAGCAACCCTCCGCAGATCATCTGTTGGGCGGCGGTGAGAAACGGCGAGGCCGCGTGTTTTGCCGTGCTCGAATAGAGCGATCCCGCAGACCACATGAAAGACGACACGAGCAAGATCGACATTCCAACCGCGGGATGATGCTGTCCGCCGCTTGAAGAAAAGCGCAGCGCTGGGCCGAGTAAAATACCTACCCCGACAAATCCTCCTATGAGGCCTAGCCAGACAATTGGAGTTGGTCTGGGCGCCATTCCTGTCGCCCATCCCAGCACCACGATGTAAATGGGAACGATGGCCACGATCAGTGCCGCCAAACCCGAATCGATGTATTTTTCAGAGACGGTTACGCCGCCATTTCCTCCGAGAATCAAACAGGCGCCGATAATCAAAGACGTCCGCCAGTTCGCCCAACTTGATTTGCCGATGCCTTGCGACCACGCGATCGCATACATGATCATTCCCGCGATCAGGAATCGAGTGCCCGCCATTAAAAAGGGCGGAATGGTTTCGATTGCGAACCGAATCCCCAGATAAGTCGAACCCCAAATCAAATAGAGCGCGGCGAACGCGGCGATGATTCGGATTTTTGTCGGGGCGGCCATGAGGCAATGACAATCTGCTATAAAATCGAGTAGAGCGAGCGTGTTTGGGGTG
>JBIOVE010000185.1:0-3671 GCA_044867565.1 Candidatus Udaeobacter sp.
CCGCGCGCGCGATGAACGAAAGATCGCGCGCGGTTGAGTATTGTCCGGGAACTGGCAAGCCGTTTGGATTAACAAAATTCGAATGCACAGCCCCAAGTTCGCGCGCCCGCCGATTCATGACCACAGCAAACGCTTCCACACTGCCCGCATTATCCCGCGCCAGACATCGCGCGACGTCGTTGGGGCTTTTCACGAGCAATGCGCGCAGCAGATCGATTCGCTGGTAAGTCTCGCCCGCCTTGATATTCAGCTTCACCGGTTCGGCCATTGTATCGATTGATTGGACCGTAACGGGCTGATCCAAAAAGCCGCGTTCGGCCACAATCAAAGCAGTAAGCAATTTTTGTGTGCTCGCCGCGGCCCGTGTCTGGTCCGCGTTTTTTTCGTACAACGTTTGGCCGGTATTTGCGTCCACCACTATTACCGAAGCTGCGCCGGTCTTTGGTATTCCATCAGGCGTGTACTCTGTCGGCGCGGGTGTTGATTCTCGTGTTCGTTTCGCCTTTGTACGCGCTCGACGCGAGCGAGAAGGCGATGATTTCTTAACCGCCTGCGCTTTCCGGACCGGCTCGGCTTTCTCAACCGGCTCCGTTTCCTGGACCGGACTCGGAGAGATGCCGGTGGGCCGCACCGTCTCGGAGTCAACGCCATCCTGACTCCAGGCGCTCAGCGCCGAAGCTGAGACCAACGCGCAAACGAACAGGATCCGATTGCGCCACTTCATGAGCGGGAAATTAGCGATAAAACTTTCACCGGCGCAAGCGCCTCGCCCAGCCGGCAATTTTCGACTTATGATTTCCCCCTACGCTGGATCAATTCGATCTCGTAACCTTCCGGCGCGTCGATGAACGCAATCTTACCGCTGCCAGTCGAATGCGGCCCATCTGCCAGGGGATAGCCTTTCGCTGCTGCTTCGCGCGCAAACTTTTCCAGGTCGTCCACTTCAAAAGCCAGATGTGTAAGGTCAGGCCCAACCACGATCGGCCCGCTCTCGTCGAACTTGCAAATCTCAATCTCCTCCTCGCTGCCAGGCGCCTTTAGAAAAACAAGCTGCGAGCCACGGCCGGACGTCTGGCGGCGAAGCTCCTTGAGTCCGAGGACATCTTTATAAAACGAGATCGTCTTTTCCAAATCCTTTACGCGATAGCGGGTGTGTAAGAGTTTTTTGACCATACCGTATCTTATTGCTCCTATAACGTATTAAATTCAAACTCCCTCTATTGAAAAACCAGCCCGTTGCCTTGTCATGTCGAGCGGAGTCGAGACATCTCTTACTGCTCTTAACGTTTAATAATGAGAGATTCCTCGACCGATTCGGCTTCGCTCAGGGCAAGACTTTCGCTCGGAATGACAAGCAGTCACCAAAACCTTTTCAACAAAGCGATTCAAACTCGAGGATAAATTTCTCCCGATGAAACTTGTGATCGCTGCGACCGGCGCCAGTGGAACGATCTATCTGCAGAGATTACTCGAGCAGATTGATTGCGCCGCGCACGAGATTCATCTCGTCACGAGCGCGCACGCCAAACAAGTGGCGAAGCAGGAACTGGGCACTCTTAAAATTCCGAAAACGATCGAACAACATTCTGAGAACGATCTCAATGTGCCATTCGTCAGCGGCTCAGCGCGCTTCGACGCGATGGTCGTCGTCCCCTGCTCGATGGCCACACTTGGCCGGATCGCTTCCGGGTCTAGCGATAGCGCTTTGTTGCGGGCCGCCGATGTTTTTTTGAAGGAACGCCGGAAATTAATTCTCGTCCCGCGAGAGACGCCGTGGAATTTAATTCACGCGCGCAATGTCGTGACGTTGCTCGAGGCGGGAGCCATCGTACTGCCGGCTATTCCCTCTTTCTACAGCCGGCCAAGTTCTGTCACCGCCGTCGCCGACACCGTCGTTTGGCGCATTCTCGATCAAATCGGCCTGCCGAATCCGCATACTTATCGCTGGCCGGACAAGGCAGGCAAAACCTCCGACAAGCGTTGAAGATTAAAGATTGCCGCACGCGTTGGCTGATCGCGTTGGGAGTGTATTTGCTCAAAATCTGGGCGCGTACTTTGCGTTATGAAGTCGATGATCGAGCCGGCGTGGTCGGCCAGCCGGTAAAAGAAAATTATATCGGCGCGCTTTGGCATAATCGGCTTCTGTTGATTGGATTTGTCTTGAGGAAATTCGTTCCACAAAGGCGAAACACGCTGTTGGTCAGCGCCAGTCGCGATGGCGCGTTGCTCGTGGAAGTGATGCAGCGTTTTGGCTTTGATGTTGTTCGCGGTTCCAGTTCGCGACTGGGGGCAAGCGCCGTCCTGCAACTTGCCAACGTGCTCGTATCCGGGAGCGACGTCGGCATTACACCGGATGGACCGCGTGGGCCCGTTTATGAACTCGGTCCTGGTACCATCTTTCTTGCACAAAAAACCGGCGCCGGCGTAGTGCCGGTTCAAATGGAATATTCAAGCTGCTGGCGACTGAAGACTTGGGATCGATTTATTTTGCCGCGGCCATTCTCGAAAGTCCGGGTCATCTTTGGGCCTGTGCATCGCGTTAAACGGACAAATACGCCGGAGGAATTCGAAGCCGAGCGGCTTCGCTTGCAGAATGCCATGTTGGCGCTGGTTGAACGACGCTGAGTCATCTAGGTTCGGCGCATGGCGACGTTGATTGATGGACGTGCAATCGCGGA
Organism: Candidatus Udaeobacter sp.; assembly: GCA_044867565.1. Classification (GTDB taxonomy): domain Bacteria; phylum Verrucomicrobiota; class Verrucomicrobiia; order Chthoniobacterales; family UBA10450; genus Udaeobacter. Next base: position 2,679 of record JBIOVE010000185.1, read on the forward strand.
AAATGTGTATGTCGATCTTCGCCGCGAGATTTCAGAATTAAAATCGAAAGGCGTTACGCCCGGTCTCGCCGTTATTCTCGTCGGCGATAACCCGGCCTCGCGCGCCTACGTGCGTTCGAAAGACAAAATGTGCCGCGAGCTTGGCTTGCACTCGGTGAAGCTCGAGCTGCCCGCGTCCACTACACAAACGGAGCTGCTCGCCCGCGTCGAAGAATTGAACTGCGACACCAGCATTCACGGCATTCTGGTGCAATCGCCGCCGCCGCGGCAGATTGACGAAGAGGCGATCGTGCGCGCGCTCGATCCGCGCAAAGATGTGGACGGATTCCACCCGCAGAATGTCGCGAAGCTCGTAATCGACGATCCCAGCGGATTTGTCCCATGCACGCCACTTGGCGTGCAGCGCTTGCTGATTGAAAGCAAGATCGACATCAGCGGCGCTCACGTCGTTATTTTGGGCCGGAGCATGATCGTCGGAAAACCGCTCGCCTTGCTTCTCATGCAGAAAAACAAAGACGCAAATGCGACGGTCACGGTCGTGCATTCGCGCACCGGCGATCTCGAAAAGATGACCCGGTCGGCGGATATTTTAATTGCAGCGATCGGTCAGCCTAAGTTCGTGAAAAAGGAGCACGTTCGGGACGGGGCGGTCGTTATTGATGTTGGCATCAATCGCGTGGAAGACGCGGCAAGCGAACGCGGTTATCGCCTTGTCGGTGATGTCGCATTTGACGAAGTGGCAACAAAAGCAAGCGCGATCACGCCCGTGCCGGGCGGTGTGGGGCCGATGACCATCGCGATGTTGATGTCGAACACGATAAAAGCGGCGCGACAGTTTGGTAGGGGCGGGTCACCGGAACCGCCCGCTGGCAACTGAGGTCAATCGCGCCCGCCTACGATTTTCGCGGTGAGCGAGCGGAAGATCGGTTGAACTCGCGCCGCGTGAATAAGAGCTGACGCGATCTGTGGGGACAAAACCGCCGCCCGCGCCAG
>JBIOVE010000186.1:0-5877 GCA_044867565.1 Candidatus Udaeobacter sp.
CGTCGCTCGAAACGTCACAGGGAAATAGTGGGATTTTCTCCCCAAATTCGCCGGCCAGTTCCTCGACGTTTTCCTTCAACCGCTCGCCTTGATAATTGAAGATCAAACGCGCCCCGGCTGCGGCCCAGGCTTTCGCGATCGCCCACGCGATGCTGCGCTTGTTCGCTACACCAAAAACAACACCTGTTTTTCCTGCCAAAAGCTGTTGAGTCATAGATCGGAAAAGATACGCAGCTTTGACGGGCCGCAAAAAGCGCGATTAAAAATCATGGACCGATACCAATCGTGTCGACAGAGAAGATGCGGCATCAAGAAGCGGCGGTCTCTGGTCTGCCGTCTTTCCTTGGCGGTCTTCAGACCGTTGTTCCTTGGGAAATCAACCGATACGCATCGCGCGTGGCGGCGTTTGGAATATTTTGCGGCTGACACAGCCGCCTCTACAGCCTTTTAATCTGCTTGAATGGCTGTTATCGGGATCACTGGCGGAATTTCCACAGGCAAGTCCAGCTTTTGCGAATGTCTGCGCGAGATCGTTCCCGCCGCCAAATTTTTCGACGCCGATCAGGAGGCGCACCGGCTTGTTGACCTTGATCCGGAAGTTAAAAAAGAAATTCGTGGCGAATTCGGGGCGGGGATTTTTTCGGCCGACGGGGACTTGAAACGAGAACAACTTCGGGCCATAGTGTTTGGCAGCGCGGAGAAAAAACGCGCGCTCGAACAGATTCTCCATCCGCGGATTCGCCGTCAATGGAGTGAGGAAGCGGAAACGCATCGCAACTCTCCCGATTTTTTCTTCGCTGATATCCCACTTCTGTATGAAACCGGCGGTGAAACGCTGTGCGATCGCGTGGTCGTGGTGGCCTGCTCCGTTAAGATCCAATTACGCTGGTTAATGGAGCGCATGTCGCTCGATCGCGTTGCGGCCGAACAAATGATTAACTCACAAATGTCACTCAACGAAAAAATCAGACGTGCGAACCACGTAGTCTGGAATAACGGCCCTCGCGCGGCGCTTGCAGCGCAGGCGCGTGTTCTCGTTGCGCTTTGGCAACAACAATCATGAACGAAAAGTTAGAAGCGCCGGGCTCATCGGAAGTGAGTACCGCAGACACAGACGCGCCCGCAACGCCGAAGCCAGGTGAAGCTGGGTCGCCGGCAAACGTCCAAGTTGCCCCGAAAGCTTCCGGGGCCACAACGGCTACGCCACGCTCATTGGATTTGAATGAGCTGCAAGAGGCTTCGGTTGAAAAGCTGGAAGCGTTGGCGCGCGATTTGGATCTGCAGCTGCATCCGGCGCGCTCGCGTCATCAGCACGTTCTCGATGTCATTCGCGCGGAATTATCGACCGGAGCAACGGTTGCCGCGGAGGGCTTTCTTGATCAGGTGAGCGATTCGTTGGCAATGCTGCGCTGGCCGAAACTAAACTTTTTGCCCGTCCCGGAGGATGTTTGCGTTCCGCGCGCGATTATCGAGCAATACCACCTGCGGCCCGGCCAAAAGGTTGCAGGGACCATACGGCTTCCAGGTCATCGGGAGAAATTCCTAACCCTCGATCAAGTGACGGCCATCGAGGGTCAACCGGGGGAGCAGTGGGCGGAGCTGACGGACTTCGACAAACTGACGCCGCAATTTCCGCAAGGCCGGATCATGCTGGAAAATCCAAAGACGAATTCCATCAGCGCCCGGGCGGTCGATTTGCTGGCGCCGCTTGGGCGCGGGCAACGCGGTCTCATCGTGGCGCCGCCGCGGGTAGGCAAGACGATCCTGCTCAAGGAAATCGCCAAGGCAATCCGGGTAAACCATCCGGAAATCGTGCTCATTCTGCTGTTAGTGGACGAGCGGCCGGAAGAAGTGACTGATCTGGAACGGGAAATCGATCCGCTTTGCGCCCGGAGGGCAGCCAGTTCCTCGAACTGGCTGGATCGCCCAGCCCCTTTCGCCGGAGCTGCTCGTGACGTCACGCCAAAGCGTTCGAAGGAGCTGCCCGCCGGAGGCGGGTCCGGCGATTGCCAGATTTATCATTCGAACTTCGATGAAAGCGTCCATCGACATGTGCAGGTGGCGGAGATGGTGCTGGAACGCGCCAGGCGTCTCGTGGAAATGAAACAAGACGTGGTGATTTTACTCGATAGTATCACGCGGCTCTCCCGCGGGTATAACAATCTGCAATCAGGAAAAGGCAGGATTATGTCTGGCGGCGTCGAAGCGAAGGCGCTTATCAAGCCAAAGAAATTTTTCGGTTCCGCTCGCAATGTTGAAGAGGGCGGGAGTCTCACCATTCTGGCGACTGCGTTGATCGAGACCGGCAGCCGCATGGATGAATTGATTTTCGAAGAATTCAAAGGCACCGGCAACATGGAGCTGCATCTCGATCGCGCCCTGCAAGAGAAGCGACTTTATCCGGCAATCCACGTTTTGCAGTCGGCCACCCGCCGGGAGGATTTGTTGTATCATCCAGATGAATGGGAGCGCGTGCAGATGTTGCGTAAGACCATGGCGGCGCTTCCTCCCATCGAGGCGATGGAAAAGCTGATCGAGAACCTCGAAGCAACGAAAACGAATGCCGAATTGCTCTTGAGCGGGTTGAGGTGATAGCTGTGAGCAGCCACAGGTTGAACGCTGGGTTCGCGCGTGAGGTCACGCGCCCGCTACAAGGATTTGAGGTGATCGCGAGCGCCACGCAGCTTCACGAGCTGCTTCCGCAAATAGAATCGGTCGACCGCGTCGCAGTAGATACGGAAGCCGATAGTCTCCATTGTTATCGGGAAAAGCTTTGCCTGGTCCAGGTTAGTTTGCAGACGGCTGATTACATCGTCGATCCACTGGCTGATGTTGATCTGGCGCCATTATGTGCCGTGCTGGAGCGAAAGGAAATTGTTTTGCATGGTGCGGATTTCGATCTGCGACTACTTCGTCGAGGCCTAAACTTTGCGGCACGCCGCATTTTCGATACGGTGATTGCCGCACGGCTCCTGGGGATTCGGGAATTTAGTCTGACCGCTTTGGTGAAACGGCACTTTGGCGTCGAGCTTGTCAAGGGTTCTCAAAAGGCAAATTGGGCGAGGCGTCCGCTCCCTGCGCGAATGCTCGAGTATGCGATGAACGATACGCATTACCTGTTGCCTCTGGCGGATCGCCTCGAGTCGCAGTTGCGAGAATCCCATCGGCTTGATTGGTTGCGGCAATCGTGCCAGCGCGCAATCGAGCAGGCGGCGGTGCAACGTGTCCGCGACGAGGATGAACTTTGGCGCATTCCCGGCTCTGGCTCACTGCGTGGCCGCGAGGCGGCGGTGCTGCGTGCGCTTTGGCAATGGCGCGAGAAAGAAGCAGAAGCGGCAGACCGACCGCCTTTTCATATTTTGCAAAATCAGGAATTATTGAATACGGCGGTGAGTTTCGCCTCGGGGAGTATGCCTGATTACAAGCATTTCTCGTCCCGTCGCCGTCAGGCGTTTCGCCAGGCAGCGCAAAGCGCGATGCAATTGCCTGAGTCTGACTGGCCGGTTTCGCGGCGCCGCCTCGGCAAGCGACCTGGTCCAGAAACGGTGCGCGCGACAGAAGAATTGCGACGCCGACGGGACCGGGCGGCACGGGAACTCGATCTGGAGTCGGCGTTTATCGCGCCGCGCAACACGCTCGAAGTCATCGCGGCGAACCGAACGCGCGCAACAACTCTGCTGGTTGCGTGGCAGCGGGAGTTGCTCGGGATCGAGGTGTGAGCCGGGATTATTTTATCGCCCGGTTGCCGGCGTAAGCGTCTTTCTGGGGAGCGCACGCGCCCTCGCGTGCCGGTTTCGGCGCCTCGCCGAAACCAACTTTTGCGTGATAGCGCGCGGCGTATCGATTGCCCAGGGACCGAGTTCGCGATGGCGAGGGCGACATCGCGAACATGCGAGGCGCGTGCGCTCCCCAGAAATCTCTCGATGTGTTTTGCGTTCAAGTGGCCCAACACGCCACCATCTCACTGCAATCGTCAGGGAATAACCAGGGTTTGACCGACAGTAAGTTTTTTCGGATCGCGGATGTTTTTTTTGTTTGCGTCGAGAATGTCTTTCCAGCGCACGGACGATTTGTAAAACTTCCGCGAAATCGAGGCGAGGGTATCGCCTGATTGAACAACATACGTGTCGCCTCCTTTTTTGGAGGCGGCCTTTTTTGAACCTGCGTCGCTCGCCTGCGATTTACCCAAGGGACTTCGCAATGTTCCAGCGCGCGTTTCAAGTTGTTTGCGCAGATTGAGATTTTCATTTCGCAGCCGGGCTGCCTCGGCCCGAGTAACGACCGAATCACCGGACATCGTCGTAAGCAACGTGATCTCATCACGTTTCATGGAATTTTTCACATCATTTGCATGAGCACCGTTTGGACTCAGCGCCAGATAACGCCTGAAATGATGCAATGCATTCAACGGATCGTTCAGCTTGTCGTCGTAGAGCAGCGCCAGTTTGTAATGGATCTCGGCGCATCGTGGGCTGTCATCGAGCGCAGCTTCGTACAGATTAATCGCGCGCTCGAAATCTCCCCGCGCCGATTTGCCATCGGCGTCCTGCACCAGTTGGGCGTAGCGCGGAGTCGTCATCCGATCGCAGCCAGCAAACCCACAGGCGAAAAAGACCGACAAACAGACACAGGTTACGCCCGTCTTTCTTTGCAATGCAGAAATCGAAGCGAACCCGGGAAGCCAAAACTTGTCAGCGCGCGGCATTGTCGCCAATCTGCTTACTTGTGAGCCTGCGCGCACTTCAATTCTTTTTCATTGCAACGGCAGCATCTTTCTTTCTGGCTATACCTCTGCGCGGGAAGCTTTCTAACGGACAAATCTACGCACTCAGTTTTGTCGATGTCGATGGACGCAAACTTTCCACCGCTGATGGGCACGTGACCGTATTAGTGCTGGCCACGACTGCGGATTCGGAGAAAGCGCGCGCGGTCGGTGACCGTGCTCCCGATTATTGCCTCGGCAACCCAATGTACAGGATGATTACGATTGTCCATTTCGCCAGGAGGCACGGCGCAATCGGGCGCAAAATCGCGACCGCGTTGGTGCGGCATCGCCTTAACGAAGAAGCGAAGCGGCTCCAGGCACGATACGACGCAAAGAAAATTGTGCGTGATGCGAGAAGCGACATCTTCACAGTGACGGATTTTGATGGGACGGCGGCGTCGCAGCTAAGCGGGGAATCCGAAGCAATCAATTTTCAAGTCTTCGTCTTCGCCGGAAATGGGGAATTACTCCAGCAATGGGATGAAGTGCCGAGCGCAGCGGATTTGGCTGCGGCCCTAAAATAGACTCTAATATTTTTGCATGGCCGGATCGATCTCATCGGCCCATGCGTCAATCCCGCCTTTGAGGCTGTAGGACTGCGAGAACCCCGCGGCGCGCAGCAACACCGCCGCGTGTGCGCTGCGCGCGCCACTCTTACAAACCAGGATGATCTCCCCATCTGTGGGGAGTTCGTTAAATCGGTCTGGCAATTCGCCCAGCGGAATTAGCTTCGAACCGTCGATTCGCGCGATCTCGTATTCGAAAATCTCTCGGACATCGATGATCGTAAACGCGCCATTTCCTTCCATTTTGCGCTTCAACTCGTGGACGTTGATTACCGCGAGATCATCATGAGCGCGGGCTGGGCGCACACCGCAAAATTGTTCGTAATCAATCGGCGAAAAGATTGTTGGATTCTCTCCACAAACAGGACATTGCGGATCGCGTCGCAGGTTAAGCTCTCGAAATTTCGCCCGGAGCGCGTCGAAATGGAGGAGACGTCCGATCAGCGGTTCACCGATGCCGACGATCAGTTTGATCGCCTCGATCGCTTGCAGCATGCCAATGATTCCCGGCAAGACGCCAAGCACTCCCGCTTGCGCGCAATTTGG